>JACRBE010000001.1 GCA_016213235.1 Chlamydiales bacterium
CAAGGCGCCATGCAGGAATTGCTGACTGGAAAGAAACGGCTGCCAGGATTTAGTGATGAGTGGGAAGTCAGGCCATTATCTGAGTTGTTTACCTTTAGCGGCGGTTTCTCTGCATCCCGCGATCAACTCTCTTCCACAGGGTATTGCTACTTGCATTACGGAGACATCCATGGATCGACCAAGCCCTATATCGATGTTCAATCTGAGCATCAGGATATCCCCAAACTGAATATCTCCCTGAAAAAAGTTTCACCTGTTTCGTTGCTAGAGGATGGTGACGTGGTTTTTGTTGATGCATCAGAAGATGACCGATAATGTTCGGAATTATTATAAAAATCAAATGTTTTGCTATCATCCAGAGGTAAGCTAACCCAGTCAATTTCTACTTTTGTATGTTTTTGAATAGTATCTACAGCTCTCTGTATGCAAGTCAGTGTTTTTAGTCCTAAAAAATCTATTTTTAGCATTCCCACCATTTCTACGGGTTTCATAGAAAATTGAGTCACTAAAATATCCGTATCCTTTGCATTGCAAACAGGAATATGATCGGTTAAAGAGTCACCACAAATGATCAATCCTGCAGCGTGAATTCCTGTATTACGAATAGACCCTTCCACTTTTTTAGCAAAATCAATCAATCTTTTTGCTTCTTCATCTGTGTCATAAATACGTTTAAAATCAGGATCTATTTCTAAGGCTTTTTCAATGGTAATATTGAGATCTTCCGGCACAACTTTTGCAATATCATTTACCTTCGCAAGCGGCACATTTAATACTCTACCTACATCCTTAATCGCCATCTTCGCTTTCATTGTACCAAACGTAATTATCTGTGCTACTCTGTCCTTGCCATATTTTCGAATGGTATAATCGATTACTTCCTGACGTCGATCCATACAAATATCAACATCAATATCAGGATAGGAAAGTCTTTCTGGATTGATAAAACGCTCAAAAAACAAACTAAAACGGAGAGGTTCTATATCCGTGACTCCAATCAAATATAAAATAATCGATCCAACTCCTGATCCCCTACCAGGCCCTACTGGTATTTTGTTGGATTTCGCCCAAAAAATGAAGTCATATACGATTAATAAATAGTCACACAGCCCTTTTGAAATAATAACATCCAATTCATAAGACAATCGATTTTTTACAACATCAACTGGATCTTCCTTTGGGTTCTTCTCTTTTATTTTTTCCAGTTTATCTGGTGTATATCTTGTTGGAATTGCCTCTGTGCAGAGTCTACGTAAATATGTTGCGGCCGCATCTACTCTTGTTTGATCATCAAAAGAACGCTCCTGTAGAGAAGGAGGGACAAAAATAGGATAGAATTTTTTATTAAAATCAAACGAAAATGAAATTTTATCTGCTATTTTTTTACTATTTGTAACTGCCTGTGGAAAATCAGCAAATAATTCCATCATTTGCGCTGGGCTTTTGAAATAAAATTCATGCGAATAGAGCACTTCTCGCTTAGGGTTTAATATCTTGCTTTTAGGATTACCGAGGTGATCTCTTTCCCACAGCTCGCACACTTCCCCTGCTTGGATATTCATTAAAATTTCTTGTGCTTTATAATCTTCCTCATGAATGTATTTGATATCATTTGTTGCAACACATTCTATGCCTAATTTTGCAGAATAATCCTTGAATGTCTGTCTTATTACCGCTTGTTTTTGTGTAAATTGATTGTATTTTTGTAAAAGCCAACTCTCCTTATTCATCCCATGCTGGATTATTTTCTCTTCCATCATCTGATGGTTTTGGATCTCAAAATAAAAATCATCTTGGAAAAGCGTAAAAAACCAATCCATTTCTTGTAGTAATTCTTTTTCATTACCTTTTACAGCGAGTTCCGCTAATAATGAGGGTGTAGATCCAGATAAACAGATCAATCCTGTTGCATGTTTGGACAAAATCTCTTTATCAATTCTTGGTGTATAGTAAAATCCTTCTAAATATCCAATAGATGAAATCTTACATAAATTTTGGTACCCTTTTGTATCTTTTGCAAGTAGTGTAATTGGATGACCATATACTCCATTTGCCGTTTTCTTTTTCTCGCTTCTTGATGTGGGCGCTATCATCATCTCAAGACCGATAATCGGTTTAAGTTGAGCGCTTATAGCTGCTTTATAAAAATCTACAGCTCCAAACATATTACAGAAATCAGTTAAAGCAAGAGCTGGTATATGATATTCTTGAGCCTTGTTGGCTAGATCTTTTACAGAGGCTGTAGAGTGTAAAATAGAAAATTGAGAATGCACATTCAGTGGAATCCATGACATAAAAGTAATAATCCTAACTAATCGAGTCTAAACGCCCCATTATAGTAGGATGAAAAAGAGAAAACAAATCATTTTTGTTTCCATGATGATTTTAAGATGACCCAAGTGCATGTTGTGGACTGGCACGAATAGCCCACATAGGCAATAGTAATAATACAGATATGACACCGCATATACCCATGGTCATAAAATATCCTTCCCAACCAAAGACCTGCGTCACACTGCCGCCTGCAAACGCACCAAATGCAGCACCTGCATATGCAAACCATCCAGCAAATCCATTTGCTGTAGCTGCAGCCTTTTTATGAGATAATTCTGCAGCTGCAATTCCAATTAACATCTGCGGGCCAAAAATTAAAAATCCCATGATAAACATTACGGAAAAACAGTAAAAAACATTACCAGCTGGCATATTCCACATCAACAGCATCGCTGCAGTAACAAGCGCGGAGAAAATAACATTGATAGGACCTCGTCTACCTTTAAATATTTTATCCGATGCCCATCCAGCAAGCAATGAGCCACAAAAACCACCTATTTCAAACCAAAAAATTGCCCTACCGGCCGATTTTAATGGGATATCCTTATTTTCAATAAGAAAAAACTGACCCCAATCATTAATTGCTGTTCGAATAACATAAACAAAGAAATAGGCAATCGCTAGCATCCATATTAGTTTGTTTTTTAATACATATTTGAATAAAAGTTCTTTTGTGGTTAGTTCTGGTTCTTCTTGACGCAGGGTAGTGTTTTGATTAGATTGCAGACTATCTTGTTGTTCCTGTTTATAATCTTCTATCGGAGGAAGCCCCAGGGATTGTGGTGTATCTCGAAGGCAATAAATCAAAAACAATCCTGCTAAAATTGCAATCACTCCTGGTATCATCATAGATGTCCTCCATCCATATAAAACCGCAAGGTGCGTTGCAAGAACCGGAATAAGAGCTCCTCCGGTGTTATGGGAAGTACTAGCAATACCCCACCATCTACCTCTTTCTGCTTGCGAATACCAATGCATCAATAGCTTGGTACAAGGAGTCCATCCCCAACCTTGAAAAAAACCATTAAGGCCCCACAAAAACACAAAGAACGCAAGCGATGAGCTACATCCAAAAAAAATGTTAAGTATCCCTGTTAAGATAAGACCTATCGCCATAAAATAGCGTGGGTTTGACCTATCTGCTAATATGCCGCTAAAAAACTTAGATGCTCCGTAGGTAATGTAAAGAACACTTCCTACTAACCCTAGTTGTGCTTTTGTAAATCCTAGCGTTTCTATCATTGCAGGCATTGCGAATGTGAAACTTTTTCGAGTAAAATAAAAGATAGCATAGCCTACATACATACCTATGAAGATTCTCCATCTCCAATGTCTATATGTTGATTGTAGCTGAGTATCGTCTGTAATAGTCGGAATATGAGGAGCTGGAGCTAGTATATTCAGCAAGGCGCGCACAGTAACATCCTTAATTTTAAAAAGTTTCAATAAAAATTTTACAAAATCCTGCGCTAATTGTATCTATATAATTATCGTATTGTCAACTCATTTTTCGAGACATTAAAAATTTGAATTGATGTTTTATCGATAATTTCTAAACTGAGGAAAAGAAGCTAGATTAAACAAAATTTTTTATTTACCATGAAAGATATATATATCCATACTGAATATGATCATCGTTCTGATCGAGACAAGATTAAAGTCCCTGAAGTTCAAAAAGATCGGGAAGAACATGAAAATCTTGCACTAAGAAAAGATTTTAAGCACGTCCCATCCACGATGGTTGGAACTTTAATGGCTTTTGTAGATAAAACATGCGTAGAACTTGCAGATCTTACGGTTACCCCTGAAATTATCCATGAAATAGAACCATCTATCCATTTATTTGAAAAATTAAAAAATTTACTAACCATGCTAACGATGCAAGATTACTCTCAACATATTGACTTTGCTGCAGGATTGTCTCATGTATGGCATGAACTTATTGAATATTGCATTCCTTCTACTATAGGTCGGTTAAAGTCTGCTATAGCAAAAACAACGATCAAGCAACTGATTAAAAATATAAAAGAGTACCCAAAAAATGATGAACATTCACTAGGGTATTATCTTACGCATTATGCTGGAGACAACTGGTTGCCTTTTCCTTTTATGCAGCTGTTAAGAACATTGCATGAAGAATATGCAGCTAATGGATCAAGTAGTACATTAGGAATGTGGATACACCAACTCTCTATTATCATGAAAGAACTCTCCCCGATTAATAACCTTAATGACTCAGAAAAAAAATAATTTTCTTTTAAACTTTTGAACCCGATTTTTTGATTATTCATCAGCTTTAATATATCCACTGCATGATGGAGTTTCGTTACCAGCTCGGAATGCTGTTGCACATACTACTTTCACAGAAAATGGAGCACCATTATCTTGCATAGATTTTAAAAATGGTATGATACCACTAACTTGTATGGTTGTGTCACCATTCTCTACATTGATTGTGATCTCTAATTTTTCAGTAGGCTCAACCTCTATAGGTATCGGTCTATTATAAGAGACTTCACCAAATTTTTGGCGCAACCCATGATTCGCTACAATCCCGCAA
Organism: Chlamydiales bacterium; assembly: GCA_016213235.1. Taxonomy (GTDB): domain Bacteria; phylum Chlamydiota; class Chlamydiia; order Chlamydiales; family JACRBE01; genus JACRBE01. The sequence goes on from JACRBE010000001.1 coordinate 4,895, forward strand.
TTGCTTGGAATCATCGCAAGTAAAATCTTATTAAACGCTGTATCTCGTGTCGTTAATCCTAACTCTGCAGCTATCGCAGTTTGTCTCTCTTCTACTGACAAGTCGGTAGCAAATACGATCTCTTTGTTGTTGATCCGAATCTTCATTAATTTAGATAACATATCTGCTATTGCATCACTTCCCATTGTTGTTAAGTTGCCTTCAGTATCTAAGTAAGCGCTCGCTCCCTCCTTTTCTTGTGTGATGTCTGTATATGGGAAAATAACTGTTATTGGATCGTTGTCTATTGCTGCTTTGTTACTCCCAACATCAGCCGAACAACCGATAGGAGTCCTCTCCTCTTGTGTTGTTCCTTTGTTTAAAAGAGTCCCTTGTTTGCCTAGGATACATCTTCCTATTCCAGCCGTAATACCTGCTGCTACAAGTCCAGCCCCAATACCTATTCCTACTAACCCTAGTAACCCTACCCCCGCTCCAATGGCATACCCAACCCCTCCTGTTGCCGCTCCCACAACAACAAAAGCGATAATAGCCGCAATGATAACATATTGCTGTTTAGATGCATTAAACATCTTATTATCAATCTGTTGCACTTTTTTCTTGGTAGTGTCTATGGGACTATATGATGGGTAAGTATCTGAACCTAGCCTTAATGATGCTTCCATAAAGATCCTTTTTTTATTAATGATGATTATATCAAATTTTGATTTTAACTTGAATCCAAAACACACACATTGTAAGCATTTTTTTTAAAATGTCCTAATAAATTAATTAGAAATGCCCCTTTCTAGTAATTAAACAGTTATTTCCAAGTGCAGAACAATAATTAATGAATTTATTTTGTTGATTATCAAGTAATTAGGACATTATAGCCTCTTTTTTACCGGTCCAGTCTTACCTGTCTTTCCGATCAATGCTCCAGCTTTCTTGGTTATAGAATTGTCATCCTTGATTCAAATAGGCTTTCATGGTCTAAAAAATAAGTAATTTATCTTTTTTTATCAAACACATATACTGTGTGAAATCTAATTCTATCCTTCGAGGAGACATGGACTATTCCCGAGCAAAAGGTGTATACGATTCTTACCCTGACAGTGGTTGGAAGTCTTCCTTTTATTGGCAATGGATGGAAGAAACTTTACGAAAAACAGCTAAGAGTTTTGGCTTTCAAGAACTTCGTACCCCCATATTTGAAAAAACAGAATTATTCGTTCGATGTGTGGGAGAAACCTCTGACATTGTATCAAAAGAAATGTACACCTTTTTAGATAAAGGTGATCGGTCGATGACTTTAAGACCTGAAGGTACTGCGCCCGCTGTGCGAGCATATATTGAAAACAATCTAGAGCAAAATAAAAAGGCGCAAAAGCTTTTTTATATAGGACCATTTTTTCGCTATGATCGCCCACAAGCTGGACGCTATCGACAATTTCATCAACTAGGAGCAGAAATAGTTGGCGTAAAAGATCCTCTGCAAGATGTCGAGACCATTGATTTTTTACTCGAATGTTATCGAAAACTTGGCCTAAAAGAGTTAACTGTTTTAGTGAATTGTATTGGAGATTTTGCAGCAAGAGAGCGTTATGCAAAAGAATTGCGTAACTATTTAGCCCCCCACAAGGCAAAACTATCGAAAGACAGTCAACATCGTTTTGAGCATAATCCTCTTCGCATTCTAGATTCTAAAGATGCAACTGATCGCGAATTATTAGAACACGCTCCAAAAATGATCGACCTTCTAAACCAAGAATCTGCTGATTATTTTGCATATATTTTAAATCAATTAGAAAAAATCGGCATCTCCTATAAAATCGATCACTGTTTAGTACGAGGATTAGATTATTATAATGATACTGTATTTGAAATAACCTCTAATGTACTTGGCGCTCAAAATACCATTGGTGGTGGTGGCAGGTATGATTCTTTAATTCGCATGCTCGGGGGACCTGATTTACCAGCTGTTGGTTTTGCCACCGGACTAGAGCGCATTTTACAGACATTAGAAGGACAAGGTCTGTTACCGGCTCAAACTACAGATATCTTTGCTTACTTTATTCCACTCGATGATAATGCAAAAAGCTTTGCTTATACCCTATTACGAGCATTGCGAGATAAAGATATCCCTTCTGATATTTATCTTAGAGGAAAAAAACTCCAAAAAGGATTACAATTTGCTAACGACTTGCAGGTAAAAAAGACTATTATTATAGGCGATGAAGAAATGCACCTTGGCAAATTAAAAATTAAAGATATGAAAACCGGCACCGAGCAAATAGTTGCTGTAGATGATTTAATAGGAACATTACATAAATTGTGGAGAAACGATGCTTGATTATCGAAGATCTCATCATTGTGGAGAATTAAAAAAAGAACACATTAAACAAGAAGTAGTTCTTTCTGGATGGGTACATAGAAGAAGAGACCATGGCGGCGTAATTTTTATTGACCTGCGGGATAAATTCGGACTTACACAATTGATATTTGATCCTGATCTTGCAAAAGAGGCGCATCTTATTGCACAAGATCTACGAAGCGAATGGGTACTGTGTGCAAAAGGAAAGGTGCGTCCCAGAGCTCCTGGCATGGCCAATCCAAAATTAAAAACTGGTGATATTGAAGTCGAAGTTTATCAAATTGAGATTCTTTCTAAAGCAAAAATACCTCCTTTTTCTATTGCAGAAGAAGAACTCGATGTTAATGAAGAACTAAGATTAAAATATCGCTATTTGGATATTCGCCGCGGTGATGTTCTTAACAAATTACAAGTGCGCCATCGGGCAATGATGGTTGTTCGCAACTATCTTGACAAGCATGCTTTTTCTGAAATTACCACACCTATTCTAGGTAAATCAACACCGGAGGGGGCTAGAGACTATCTGGTACCATCCAGAGTTCATCCTGGCAAGTTTTATGCTCTACCACAATCCCCTCAGATATTTAAACAACTTTTGATGGTGTCTGGACTTGATCGATACTTCCAGATTGCGCAATGCTTTAGAGATGAAGATTTACGAGCCGACAGACAGCCAGAATTTACACAAATCGATTTGGAAATGAGCTTTATTACCAAAGAAGAAATCATGTCTTTAGTTGAAGGCTTGCTAAAACAAATATTTGAAGATGTCAGTCATATTCAAATTCCTACACCTTTTATTCGCATGAAACATAAAGATTGTATGGAAAATTATGGTACAGATCGCCCCGATATCCGATTTGATATGACCCTTATTCGTTTAGATGAGATTGTAAAAAACTCTACTTTTTCTGTGTTTGTGGAGCAATTAAGCCAGGGTGGCATTATCAAAGGTATCTGTGTAAAACAGGGCAGTGATAAATCCAGAAAAGATATTGATGGTTACACAGACTTTGTTAAAGGCTTTGGCCTACAGGGTCTCGCTTGGATGAAAAAAACAGCAGAAGGATTTCAATCCAGTATTGTAAAATTTTTTAATGAACAGCAACTTCATCAAATAGAAAAGAAAATGAATGTGCAGATAGGGGACTTAATTTTAATTGCTGCAGGACCGGAAGGAATTGTCAATCAAAGTTTAGACCATCTCAGAAGACATATCGCAAAAGAGAGTGGTTTAATGGATCCAAGTCACCTGAAATTCTTATGGGTAGAAGATTTTCCGCTCTTTTCCTATAATGATAAGGAAATGTGTATTCAAAGTGAACACCACCCCTTTACTGCACCGCATCCAAGTGATATCAGCAAAATAGACACCCACCCTTTTGATGTACGAGCAGTTGCTTATGATGTGGTACTAAATGGTTATGAAATTGGTGGTGGCTCACAGAGAATCCATAATCAAGATTTGCAAAAGAAAATTTTTGAAGTCTTACAACTAACAGACGAAGAAATTAAAGAAAAATTTGGATTCTTTATTGATGCATTAAGTTATGGGACACCTCCACATGCTGGGTTAGCTCTTGGATTTGATCGTATTATAATGATCATAACAAAGACGGATAATATCCGAGATGTGATTGCGTTTCCAAAAACACAAAAAGCTTATGATTTAATGATGGACAGTCCTGCAACTGTTCATGAAAAACAGTTACATGAACTAAATATACAGGTTGAAGACACTAAAAATCGCTTGGCGTTTAATAAATAAACCTCTAAATTGATATCTTCTTATAATTGGAGAAAAACTTATGAAATTAAAAATTTTACTTCCCGTTTTTTTTGGGCTATGCGTAGCAACATTATCTTTTGCTAAAGAAACTGCTCCAGCTAAAGAAACAAAACAAGTAGTAAAAGAAGAAAAAAAACAAGATACTAATGTTACAAATATTATAAAAGTATCCGAATCATTTGGGCATTTAATTGCAAAAAATATTGAGTCATTAGGACTTGATTTTGATACTGCAAAAATCATTCAAGGCATTCAGGATTCCTTAGCTGGTAAAGAATCTCCTATGAATGAGGCAGAGTGCATTCAAGCAATTACTCAAATCCAAGAAGAAGCTTTTCAAAAACAATCGAAAGATAATTTAGCAAAAGCGGAAGATTTCCTTAATCAAAACTCTCTCAAAAATGAGATAAAAGAAATTGAAAAAGGGAAATTACAATATAAAATGGAAAAAGTTGGTAACGGAGAAATAGTGAAAGAAGAATTTTCTCCTACCATTCGCTATGTTGGAAAATTCTTAGATGGTACTGTATTTGGTTCATCTAAAGAAGATGAAGTTATTTCTTTAAAAGAAACGATTCCCGGTTTTGCAAAAGGTATCGTTGGTATGAAAGAAGGAGAAAAACGGACTCTTTTTATCCATCCTGATTTAGCTTACGGCACCAATGGATATTTACCTCCTAACTCTTTGCTTACTTTTGAAATAGAGGTAGTTAAAGCAGACAATCCTGCCAAAGAAGATGCTGTTGCAACTACAGATGGAGATCAACCTGAAGAAGGACCACAGCACAAAGAAGAAGCTATTAGATAGCCTTAAAAGAGGGGTTTTCCCCTCTTTTCCTTTTATACCATGAAAATTATTTTATTTCAGCCTTGCATTCCACAAAATACTGGTAATATTATTCGAACATGTAAAGTCACCGGTTGTTCGCTTGTCCTTGTAAAACCGCTTGGTTTTTTATTCTCAGATCGAACGCTAAAGCGGGCAGGATTAGATTATCATAAAGACGTGAATATTGAATTAATTGATGACTTAGATACCTATCTTAAAACAACAACATCACCATTTTATTTTCTTTCAAGCAAAGCTACAAAAAAATATACAGATGTGAATTACTCGCAAGATGTTATATTAATCTTTGGGTCAGAAACAAGTGGATTGCCAGATATATTTTGGAAGCAATATCAGGATCGATTTTTGACAATCCCTATGATACCAGATGAGCGTTGTTTAAACTTATCTAATAGTGTCTCCATTGCCATTTATGAAGCATGGAGACAATTAGACTTTAGTTTATTTGACTATGTGGTTCAATAAGTTCTATTAAAGAATCAAAATCTTGAAGACCTACTAATCTAGCAACTTCTTTTCCATTTTTAAAAAGAATAATAGTAGGAATGGAAGTAATAGTAAATTTGGCAGCTGTTGCTTGCTCCGTATCTACATTCACCTTCACTACAGCTAGTTTCCCTCCCATTTCTGCTGCGACTTCTTCAATAATTGGAGCCAGCATGCGGCATGGACCACACCAATCTGCATAAAAATCAACTAAGGTTAATCCTTTTGCGATACTTTTTGTGAAATCGGCATCAGTCACTTTTTTGATTGTACTTTCCATTAACTCCTCCTAGGATATACACAAAGAATAAAGGATAAGCTTTTTTTCTTCTATGAGGAAATACTGCATTACATAGGAATTATCATCGGTATGTATTAAACAAATTTTATACTTTTACTAGCTACTCACTTAAATGATGTTTGAAGAAAAGTAGTCTCAGTTAGCGGCTGTGCAACAAATTCAGAACACGCTGCGGGTATCAAACAACTCTCACCATCTTTTAAATGGACAAGTTCATTATCAATGATAATACGGATACTTCCTTCTATAACAAATAGAAAGTGAAACGAATCATTTGTCTTTTCTGAAATAAAAGTCGATTGTGCAGTGACTCTTTTTACTATAAAGTGAGAAGAATCAACTAAAGTCTCTATCAGGCCATCTTTTCCTTGGTATTCTATTACTGGATGTTTTAGATAAGAGACTTTCTCATGAAAATGAATGGCTTGCATCGCCTCATTAATGTGTAATTCTCTTGCATTTCCATCTATTTCCTTTCGTCCCCAATCATAAATACGATAGGTTGTATTAGAGTTTTGCTGCACTTCATAAAGTAATACCCCAGAACCTACTGCATGAATATGTCCTGCCGGTACAACTAACACATCCCCTGTATTGACTTTGATTTTTTTCAAATAATTTTGTACTTGATTATTCGCAATAAGCTGCAGCATCTCTTTTTTCCCAATCTCTTCATGCAATCCCATATAAACAATACCATCAGGCTGTGATGCAAGAACAAGCAACATCTCTGTTTTTGCCTCACCACCTAATAATTTGGCCGCTTTTTTATCAGGATGAACCTGAATACTTAAATGTTGATTGGCATCTACCATCTTAATCAACAATGGAAAATGATTGTCGTTAAAATTAGCGCCAACTAATTCTTGTGGAAATTGTTGCATGAGCTCTTTTAAAGAGTGGCCCTTGTAACAACCATTTGCAATATAGCACATCCCTTCACTGCGATCAGACAGCTCCCAAGATTCTGCGCATCTTCCAAATGGGATTTTTCGTCCAAACACCGTGGAGATGGATGTCCCTCCCCATATAGAATCTTTATAAAAAGGCTGAAAGCAAATTGGATATATTTTCATATTCTTGGGAATAAAGGAAAAGTCAATTGACATCAAATGTTTTCTTTAAAAAGATGTAAAAAGATTAGGACTAGCGTATTTTTATTGCCTCCCTGGAACTCGGCCGACACAACTGAATTTCTAACTGCTCTACCGTCATCCCTTCAATTACGCGTATTGGAAGGCGTTGAATATGTTTATAACAAGATGGGAAGGATAAAATCATTTCTAATTGATCTTTCTTGCAATATCGAAATCGATCTAGCGAAATACCATAATGATCGATTAAAAAAATTACAGCTCCATAACTATTTAAAAAAATAGCAAGCTGCGTATGATTTGGTTTTGTTAATTGTGCAAAGGTTACACCTGCTGTTAAAAGAGCCTTTAGTGCACGGACATGCGTAAGCAATAACAGCAATCGCTCTGAATGTTGTGATAACAAATTATTCCGATCTATTTCTGGCATGGCCAGTATTGTTTTATATGCATCACAATGATCGACAATACATCTCAATTGTTCTACATGCAACCGGTTAACTTCTGCATGCGTTAATTCTGTAGTAACTATTGCATCTACATGTCCAAGCATATAATCCCATTTATCATTCGACATACGTCGCAGATCATAAAATGACATACCGCTCGTGATAAGTTTTTCTAATCCTTCAGGATGGCGTATGATACTGCTAATTTTATCGAATCTAAGATTAAAAATATCCTTCATACGAATATTTCTAAATAGCAAAAAACAAAATGGCTGTGGCTGTAACATCACTGCACTATAAATTTCTATACCATCTTCTACGGACGGCATTTTGCAATAAAAATCCTCGCAGTCCTTTTCAAATTGCCATCGCAGTCTTCCATCATACTCTATTGTCATAAGCAACGATAATCTTCCTAGTATAATAGCATCTGATTCAACTATAGGAATTATTTCAATAGGCTCCAGCTCCTCTCTTGCTGCTGCTAGCACTCGATGCCCTTCTCTGGCTCTAACTATCTCTACTCTCTCGCTTAGCACTATTTCATGGAGCTCACTGTCTGATTTTGATTTGAAAAAATTAGCTACTTCACCTGATATCTTCCGTATCAAGGTAAAAAAAACTATTTTCTGCTCATCATCGATGCCATACATTTCATAGTCAGTAAATAATTCGATAACAGGGGCAAACGCTGCAGATACATCTCTCCCACCTGCAAGAGTTAAATTTGCCTCTGCGCCAGTTAATGCTATTTGCTCTAGTGCTTCAATATAATAAGGCATGTCAGTTACGTTCTCTGTCCGACGCATGACACTCTTGATATTGTCTCGTACTAACCCATCATAATGTATGCTTAATACAGATATCATAATTATTTCCTATTCATCTATACGGCTATGTTTTATTGCTTCAGGAGTAGCAGAACTCCCTCTTAATATCTGCTCAAGACGCTCACAATCGGCTCTAATCATTGCTGCGGACACTGATGTTGGCTCTAATAAGAGGATCCTGATCTGAGACTCTGTAAGATCAAATAATATTCTTTTATCTCTAATAAAAGTAAGATTTCCAAAAGATGCTACATGCTGCAAAGCCAACGCTAAAGTAGTCGGTTGAAATTTCATTAAATCATTAAATGTAAAGTGATATGTAGTCATCAACTCTATAGCAACTTCTATCTTTGTAAAGATAAGGTTTACTTTAGATGGCTCTTTTCTAGTAATATCAGTAAATAAACTACCTAAAGATTGTAATCGATCGACTGTATCTAAATGACTGATAACCAATTCAAACATCTCTCTCTTTAATTGGAGCAATGAAAGAATTGTCATGTCATATTTACGACAAAATGCTTGTAACTGTTCTTCGTGGTGCAGTAATAACTCCAACTGAGATTGTGGCCTTGCTAACAAATACTGCCTTGGGATCCCTAGGTTTGCTATTTTTTCCGCATGGTTACACAGAAAACACACCCGATCCACTATCGTGTTATTTCCTATATCTTGGATCGTTAGTTCAACATGAACTAAGTATTCAAATGTTATTGGATTTTTTAGTAAAACCATTAACACTCTATTATCTAGATCAAACAGTTGCTTTGGCAAAATATCTTCATTTAATAATAGACTAACCGTAACAGGATTTGTCATAATTAGTTTATATTTGGTCATGCCCTCTTCTGTCTCGTGTAATGAGGCATAAACACTACTACAATATGTTAAAAACCGATCTCTTTGACTTGGTTCTATAGACTCTAAAATGACTGATCTTCCTGCAGTAATATCATCCTCTCCTTCAATTGCTGACAGACCAGTTGAAGGACCTTGTACCAGTATTGCTCGAGAAGCGTGTTTCATTTTCTCTTTATTAGCTGCAAACTGCTTTTGCCGCTCGCTTTCTGCCTTAACAATTGCTGTCATTTCTACAGGAGACTTATCTCTAAAAAAGGAAGCGACCTCAGACACAGTCGTCTGAATCAATGCATAAAAAGAGTCTTTATCTTTTTCTTCTACACCCCATAGCTCATGATCAAACAGCTCTCTTACCTGAGTCATTCGTACTGACAAATTAATAAATCGTATTGTTGTTCCGGAAGCGGTTGCTGCAAACCCCAGTGTAGCAGCTTGTCCACTTTCTCCAATTCTCTGTAAAGCGTTAATTATAAATGGCATTTCACCACTTGAAGATCTTTCAACAACTCGAGTTGCTGTATCTCTAATCAATTCTCTATATCTTGTTGTTATGACACTACTATCACCTATGGTAGGCACTGACATTCCATCCATTTGATTCCTCAACTATAAGAAAACAAGGACTATACAAAAAACAAACTATTAAAATCTAGTTTATTTAGAACCTGCAAAATGCCTATGAACGCTCTTTAGCTCATCAGACCGCTTTAATAAGCACAGATCATTTTCTATTCTTTGCACTAGTTCAACCTGCGCATCTTTTGGGTCTAAATGAAAAAACCTAATAGAAAATAGAACTCCCGTTGTCATGATTTCGCTTGGACAAAGACCCAGTTCTCTTTAAAGCCTTTCTTTCCATTAAGGCTCGAATTTTCCAGAATTAGTCTCAACAGATTGCTTTAATGAACGCAAAGCCGACTCTATTCTTTGTATTAGTTCACCCTGCGCATCTTTTGGGTCTAAATGGGAAAACTCCTCCCAATGAATAGCCCTGCCAAATACACAGACTAATTTTTTTCGAAACCTTGGAAAGGTATGCTCTCTACTCCAAGCATCAAATGTGCCATGAATATACAACGGAATAATTTTACAACGCGTTTTAGCAAAAAGTAGAGCAACACCTCTTTTCATCGGACCTATATCATCGGAGAATCCCCTTGTCCCTTCCGGAAAAAGAAGGACTTTATAATCTTTGTCAATTAACTCTTGGATATCTCTAAAGGTATGAACATCTTTTACAGAACCCCTTAGAGGATGCGTGTTTAACGCTTTGATTATGGATCCTATTAATGGAATTTTAAATAGAGATGCCTTTGCTAAAAAGTGAATCTCTTCCGGAGCAGTGACTGCTATCAAAAGAGGATCAAGATAGGATGCGTGGTTTGCAGCGATGATGGCCCCGCCTTTTTCGAAATGCTCTAATCCAAACACTTCTACTTTATAAAACAACTTAAAAAACAGTCTCGCAATAGAAATAATAAAACGATAAAATAACTTACTTTTTCTTAATCTCATGTTGCAACTGTATGATTTTCTCTATAACTTCTTCTATACTTAATTGCGAAGTATCAATCAAGATAGCATCTTTTGGCCTGCAAAGAGGAGAGTGCGATCTTGTTGAGTCTATTGTATCCCTCTCTATAAGATCTTGTAAAATATTGTCCAATATTATTTCTTTGTGCTTCATTGGGAATTTTTCTCTGAGCTCCTTATATCTTCTTTCTGCTCGAATGAAAATATCAGCATCCAAGTAAATTTTCAACTCTGCAAGAGGAAAGACAACACTGCCTATATCTCTTCCCTCGCATACTACATTTTTATTAAAAGCGACCTCTCTTTGCTTTTGGACAAGAAAATGACGAACGATGGGGTTTGCAGCAATGATTGATACGATATTAGTAATCTCTACAGTACGAATAACTTGCGAAACATCCTGTTTATTTACAATATATTTCTTGCATTTGTCTGTTGATTGCACCTCAAGATGGCAATGTTGAAGCGCCTTCTTGAGCTGGATATCATCTTCTATATCTATGTCTTGCTGCTTTAAATACCAAGCAATTGCTCGATACATCGCTCCTGTATCAATATGTTCAAAATGCAAAATATCGGCTACTTTTTTTGCAATCGTGGATTTGCCTGATCCTCCAGGGCCATCTATTGTTATTATCATAAAATTTTCATTAACAAGTATACAACGGGAGTTGTTAATAATAGCGAGTCCAGCAGATCTAACATGCCACCAATACCGGGCAGCGTATTGCTATCTTTCATATGAGCATCTCTTTTCATTAATGATTCTGTTAAATCTCCGATTTGACCGATTATGCCAATTAGGCCTCCAAACAATATAGCCTTTAAGAAATTAAAGTGAAACAGCTCTTGCGGTAGAAACATAGATAACAAATAAAATGCGAGGCTGGTCAAGCATGCAAAAACAAGCCCCCCAATCGCCCCTTCTACCGTTTTTGCAGGACTTAATTGTGCAGCTAATCGTTTTGTACCAAACATTTTTCCTATAAAGTATGCTCCTACATCGGTTGCCTTAGTGGTACAAATCAAATAAGCAAGCCAGATTCTTCCATCTTGCGATGCATAAGGATACAAAATTTTTAGCATCAACCCTAAAGGAACTACAATATATAAAAAACCAAAGCAGCTACAAGCTAAATGAACAATACTATTTTCAATTTTATTAAAGTAAAATGCAAAAAGCGCTATGGCAGCAATAACTAAAACAAGCCCCGGAACAAAATAAATGCCTGTATAAAAAAGAGAGATATAAAGAAAACAAAGCCATACAACTGCTACAGTTGCAAGCATCGTCCAAGGTATATAAATGTTTTTTATTTTTAGAAGATTTGTAAACTCCCATAAACCAATGATAGCTACAAGTCCGAAAATGATCACTAGTATCATTTGAACAATAGCTAAATGAGCAAAAAAGATTAATCCTGCCACAATAAACATCAATAGTATTGCAATAGGCATACGACTTTTTAAATCAATAAAATTAGAAAATTTCATCACTTTCCTTTTCTTCTATAACGTGTTTGATAATCTAACATTGCTAGTAACAGATCGTCTTGAGTAAATTCAGGCCACAATTTATCTGTATAGTAAATCTCAGAATAAGAAATCTGCCAAAGCAAAAAATTACTAACTCTTCTTTCTCCACTTGTTCTAATAAGCAAATCAGGATCCGGTAGAGCATGCGTATCCAGATAGGAAGAGATGGTTTCCTCTGTTATTCCATCTTTCGATAACTTTCCTTCTTCTATCGCTTCTATCATTCGAATAACGGCTCTTTTCAACTCATCTCTTGCTCCATAGTTCAGAGCAAGGACAAGTTGTATCCTCGTACAATCTTTTGTATAATCGATGCTACGATCAATTTCATCTATTATTTCCTTAGAGAACTTCGATGTGTCTCCAATTACACTGAGCCTCACTCCATTCATCTTCATTACTTGTCGTTTTTCAACTAAATACTGTTTAAATAGCTCCATTAATGCATTTACTTCGAATATAGAACGGTTCCAGTTTTCTGTTGAAAATGAATACACTGTTAAAATGTCTATTCCAATTTCTGCCGCAGCTTCTACAATTTGTGTTAACGTATTGATGCCACGCACATGCCCATACTTTATGGGCAAAAAATGTTTTTTCGCCCATCTGCGGTTACCATCCATGATGATCGCTACATGCCTAGGAATATTTTCCCTTTCTAAAGAAACTAATTGTTCTTCAGAAAATATTTTTGTTAGTTGCATCAACTAGTTTAGTCCCTCTTTACCAATTCATTTCGAGAAGGCCCTATAGAAATCATCGCAACCTGCACTGACAAATAATCTTCTATAAAAGCGACATACTCTCTTGCTTCTTTTGGAAGATCCTTTATTTGTGTTATATGAGATAAGCTCTTATTCCAACCAGATAACGTCTTATATTTAGGCTTTAATAGATCATATTCATGCCGCCCCTGATAAAATTGCACTGTTTCTCCCTCTTGTGTTTCATAACTAGTACAAACCTTGATTTCTTTCAAATTCGATAAAATATCCAATTTTGTAATGACTAGTCGATCTACCCCATTAATAGTGGCAGCAAATTTCGCAGCAACTAAATCTAACCACCCTATTCTTCTTAGTCTTCCTGTTGTAGTACCTATTTCTCTTGAAGCATAATTGTCTGGGAAAAGCAGCAACTCTGTTTTAGATAATTCTGTTGGAAAAGGTCCATTACCCACTCGCGTTTGATATGCTTTTAACAGCCCTAGGGTGGAAGAAATTTTCGAAGGACCAATTCCTGCACCTGTGCACACTCCAGCTGCAATAGTGGAGGAAGAAGTCACATAGGGATACGTTCCAAACTGTATATCTAGCAATGATCCTTGAGCCCCTTCAAGCAACACAGATTCCCCTTTATTAATTGCTTCATTAATCAAATACTCTACAGGAGCTATGTAGCAGCTAAGCTTCTTAACCCATTTTACGTATGCATCATATTCTTCTTCCTGATGAAAATAATTTTTAACTAGATTGACCCCTAAAAATTCCCCTATTTTTATTCCAGATCTACCTACTTTTTCTGTATAACAAGGGCCAATACCTCGTCCTGTAGTCCCTAAGGCCTTGTTCCCTAAATTTTTTTCTTGTAATTGATCTTGCCCAACGTGTCTTGGAAGAATAACATGTGCATAGGGCGAAACAAATAATCGATCCTTTATATTAAATCCCAGCCCCTCGATTTCTTTAAGTAGCTGCTCTGGATTAATTACAACCCCAGCACCTATATAACATTTCATATGAGGATGTAAAATACCCGATGGGAGCAGATGAAAGCTATGTTGCTTGTTGTTAACAATAACCGTATGCCCCGCATTATGCCCTCCTTGTCCACGGATAACATGAGAATATTGATCCGCAAGAGCATCCACGATTTTTCCCTTGCCTTCATCTCCCCATTGCAGCCCAACTAAAACACATACACCCATTAATCACTCAAGTTTATATAATGAACCAGCCTAAGTTAGCACAAAAATAAATAATCGTCAGTATTTCTTCTAGACTAAATCGAGGATAATCAGTATCCTACTTTTGAACGAAAAAAGGGCATTCTATGGAAAAGGTTAAGCGTTGGCACTCCTACCTGATTTTAGGTGTTGTTTTAATTACTTTATATAACATCTTCCCCACTATTCTCTATTACTCCAAACCATTAAGCAGTCAAATTGAAGAATCTCAAGCAAAAAAAATTGCTTATTCGGCCATGCAGCGTGTAGATAACCTGGAACAGGACGCTATAAAATGGGTAGAATCTTTTGCCTCCCTTATTCATAGCAATGTAAAAAGTGTTTCTATTAATCAAAAACAGCCACATTTAATCACTATTAAATGCAAGTCCATTGAAGATGCTAACAAGTTTAGACAGCTACTGCCAAAAGCTGGAGCTCTTATTCCTTTTTTTCCTTCCCAATTAACGTTGGCAAATAGCACCTATGATATTGACACAACTACAGTTATTGTATATCGCAACATTCCTATTCATTTTGCGACTCCTAATTTCGATTCTTTATTCACCTTTGGCAAATTGTATGAAAGCGATGGTAGTATAACCAAAGATTATCGCCTTCTTATAGACGATAAACTAAAAGCTCTAGGCGTTGCTATTGGAGGCTCATCCGAAAACACTCTGTTAGTTAAATTAATTTTAGAAAATAAGACTTTTGCCCAGTCAGAATCATTTTTATATGTCTTATCACAAAATCTATTGCATTGCTGTGATATCTTTCCAGAAAACTCGGAAGCAGCTACTAGGTATTTTAGCTCATTTACACAAGGTTTTTTTCAAAACAAGCCAGAAGCTATTCAACATCTAATTGAACGCTTTCAACAACTAAAAGATGAAGTCAAACTAGAAAAAATTACTCTAAAAAATCAAGAAACAGAGTTACAAAAAACCGGACAATATCTTTCTGCAACAGACACTCAAAAACTAGCATTACTCACACAGCGAGAAGAAAAAGTCTTTAAAACGATTCAATTGTTAAAAAACAACCAATCCAAATTCATTGCTGGAGCAAAGCCCTTTCAATATAACACCATCTCTACGATGTTCGAGCAATCAGACAAATTATTTGTTGGGAAAAATAACTTCCTTATATCCTCCTTGCTCGTTGATACTTCTAATAATAAAATTTTTATAAAACTTCACAAAGACATTGAGCTAGCATTAGCAGATCCTGCAAAAAAAGAAAAAGTAGAGCAATTTATTTTTAATGAACTAGCAAGAGTTTCTAAAGAGATCAATGAGAAAATTAATTTTGGTAAAGATGGTTATGAACTATCTCTTACCTCGCTAGAAAACGCAAAAAGCTTTATCGCATTAAATTTACCTGCGATTTCTGAGCAATATTCCAATCAATTAATTCAGCTTTTATCTAACTATTGGAATCCTGAATTTAAAGATTTAAATCACGATTTATATCCTATCCTTGGATGGAATGCTTTTTATCATCAACCTGTTGAATCACAAAATTTAAGTCTTGTGGTATACACCCCTACTGCAAAAGAAACAACGCTTTCTACCGGATTTAACGTAGGGTCTGCCTATGTAATAGCTAAAGATCTTGGCGCTATTGTTTCTAAATTCCAACAAGCAGAGCACTCCCCTCAAGCTCGTCAGTTTTTTAGAGATTTTGACAACTTAAAACAGCTACTCGTAGATCAAGGGTTTGTCTTCTATCCAGGCAATACCTTCCCCTTTGCCAAAGAATTCGAAAATGATCTTATTTTTGAATTGAAAGACTTTTATATGCCTTTAATAAAAGCCACTAGAGAAAATTTTAAAATAGCAGGGACAAAACAATTTGCATTATTAGAGTTTTCTGATTTAAAACAACGACTTATGATTGACAATCATATAGACACATCCATTCACGAAGATCTATTAAAATGGAAAGACGAATATCTCAGCTCAAAAGTAGATCCTACGCTGCAATCTAAATTTGATGTGCCAGCTCCCACAACAAACACATTATGGAACAACTTTTTACTTAGTGCAAAAAAGTATTTTCGAGGTGATGAGAAAAAAGTATTACAATGGGGTCTTGATTTGTCTGGGGGTAAAACCGTACAAATCGAATTAAGGGATCAAAACAACATCAAAGTAATTAATGATCTTGATATAAGACAAGGGATCAACGAACTCTATCAACGTGTAAATAAAATGGGAGTATCAGAAGTCGCTATCCGACAAGAAGGCTCTAATATTACATTAGACTTCCCCGGTGCCCAGGCTCTTTCTGCCAGCGAACTTGTAAAAGCCTCTTCCATGTCTTTTCATGTAGTAAATGAACAATTCTCTTTGTTTAATAAGAGCATAGCAGAACATGTTAATCGTTTTTTACAAGATGTATGGAGTGAAGCAGTTGTTACAAGTAAAACTTCTCAAGAAGATCTGAACCTAATTGCTTGGAATCATTTATATGGGGATGCGACCAATCCGGAAAGAATGCAACCTCGTAGCGAATCTGCAAAAATACTGTATGAATATGGGTTGCGTTTAATGCACCCCTTCTTAGATGAAATAAACTCCTCTTTTGATGATAGCGTTTCTAAAATAGCTGTATTGCGAGGAGACAGTCCTGGCAATTGGCTTGGACAAGCTCACCCTTTATTAATAGTATTTAAAAATTATGCTTTAGAAGGTTCTAGCTTAGAAAATGTTCGCTCTAATTATGATCCTTCCAAAGGCAACTTCCTTAGTTTTGAAGTAAAAAGTGGTGTTATATTAGGAAGTGGAGAACGTCTATTTCCTAGACAAGACCTATCTAGTTGGACCTCAAAATTTGCCAAAGACAATATCCTCGGCACTGCACATGAAAAATTTACAAGTGGCAGAGGGTGGAGAATGGCTGTTATATTAAATGGTTTTGTTGTTTCTGCCCCCTCTCTAGAGTCTACTTTAAAAGATAGCGCTGTTATTACCGGACAATTTACCCAACGAGAAGTCCAAAAACTTGAATCGGATTTAAAAGCAGGATCATTGACATTTACTCCTTACATTCTCTCTGAGAAAAACATCAGTCCTGATTTAGGATTAAAAGAGCGCACACAAGGAATTGTTGCAACAATTATTGCATTAATTGCTGTGATTGCAACCATGGTAGGGTACTATCGTTTTGCCGGCATTATTGCATCCATTGCAGTCTTATTTAATTTATTAATTACATGGGCGGCACTGCAAGCATTTGGATCTACCCTTACCCTCTCTGGCATCGCTGGTGTTATCCTCGCTGTAGGAATGGCCGTGGATGCAAACGTTCTTGTTTTTGAACGCATTAGAGAAGAGTTATCAAGAGGAGTAAAACTAGCCCCTGCTATTACTGCAGGTTATAGAAAAGCATTCAGTGCTATTTTTGACTCTAATATTACCACTATTATTGCAGCTTTTATTCTTCTTTGCTTTGATGCAGGGCCTGTAAAAGGACTTGCTCTTACCTTGATTATAGGTATTTCATCATCTATGTTTACAGCCTTGTTCATGACCAAATTTGTTTTTGATAAGTGGCTAGAAAAGACAACCTCTTCTCATTTAAACATGATGCATCTGATTAATCCAACAAACATTCCATTTTTAAAATATATTAAGCTCTTTGCTTTTTGTTCTATTATTATCGCTATAGCGGGTAGCTTTTCCATCTATTCACACAGAAACAGTATTGTAGGAATGGATTTTTCTGGTGGCAATGCAACCACAATGGAACTTCATCAACAAGGCAAAGAACCTTTAAGACAAAAAGTAGAACAAGCGCTTATTGCATCTCATGCTAATCCACAATATTTTCAAGTACGAGAAATTAGCGGTACAAACCAGGTTCGTATTTTCCTAAGTAAAAACATGGAAGATAAGAATCAACCTTTCTATCAACTTCCTAAAGAAGCTACGACAGATGTTTCTTCTTTCCGATTTGAGAAAAATCCACGTCTCCAATGGATCGTACAAGCCATGCAGCAATCAGGACTAGATCTGACAGAAAAGTCAAAAGAATCACTTGATCAGTCTTGGACAAGTATCAGTGGTCAAATGTCCGATGCAATGAGAAATAACGCTCTAATGGGCCTTGGTATCGCTCTTTTATGTATTTTGATTTATATTACATTTAGATTTGAATTTAAATATGCAATATCAGCAACGCTTGGACTTGCTTTTGATGTGGTCATTACATTAAGTATATTAGGTATATTGCATGCCTTAAGTATCCCTGTGCAAATTGATATGAATACAATAGCAGCCTTAATGACTATCGTTGGATACTCATTAAACGATACTATTATTGTATTTGATCGGATTCGAGAAGATGCAAAAAATATGAAACGATATTCCTTCTCGGAAATAGTAAACTATGCATTAAACGTTACATTAAGTCGTACGTTCATGACTTCATTTACCACACTGATTGTACTACTTGTATTAGTTGCTTTTGGAGGATCTACTATTTTTGGATTCTCTTTAATGATGGCAATTGGTGTTGTAATAGGAACGTTATCTACCTTGTTTGTTTCTTCTGGGCTATTACTCTTTTTTGAACACCAAGAACAAAAAAGAGCTATTTCAGCAACAAATAATGTATAATGATGTATGCAAACTAATATTTAAAACGATAAAGAAAAACAATGTCATCTACCTATGAACCCATTTGGATTCCTCCAAAAGAAGATCCTCGGCTATGCGATCATTTTGTAAAAGAATTCAATATACATCCTGTAACAGCACAGGTCTTAGTATCAAGAGGCTTCACTTCTAGTGAACAGCTCCATTCTTTTCTTTATTCTAAATTGCCTAACCTGCCTAGCCCAGATTTGTTTCCTGAAATCGATAAGGCAACAAGACGTATTTATAAAGCATACGAAAATAATGAAAAAATCCTTGTGTATGGCGATAATGATGTAGACGGTATGACCGGTACTGCTTTAATGACTGATTTTTTGCAGAGCCTTGGGATGGATGTCTTCTTTTATATTCCTAACAGAATTAGTTTAAGAAACAGCCCCATTGAAGATGCTATTCATTTTGCGGTTAGCAATCACTGCTCTTTAATTATTACCGTAGATTGTGGCATTACCTCTATCGATGATATCCAAGCTTTTCATGATAATAAAATTGATGTTATTATTACAGATCATCATGAACCTACAGATAAGTTACCACATTGTATTGCTACTTTAAACCCAAAGCTGGTTGATTCTACTTACCCTAATCGTAATTTAACGGGCGTAGGTGTTGCATTTAAGCTCGCTCATGCATATACAAACCTCTTAACATCTAAAGGGGAAATCAAGGGTAATTTTATTGATTTAAAACAATACTTGGATCTCGTTGCTTTAGGTACCATTGCAGATATGGGCGCTTTAGTTGGTGAAAATCGTATTTTAGTACGTTATGGTCTCAATCAGTTATTAAAGACCACCCGTATTGGACTTGTAAAATTAATTAAAGTATGTGGCTTAAAACCTCACGAACTTACTACCATGGATATTGCCTCAAAAATAGCACCAAGGCTCAATAGCTTGGGTAGAATTGCTGATCCAATTAAAGGGGTGGAACTGTTACTTATCCGAGATGCAACGGCCGCAGAACAACTTGCAAAAGAACTCGATTTAAGAAATCTAGAGCGACAACAAATTGAAAAAAAAGATTCCGATGACATCGAACTGCACTTAGAAACTCATCCTGAACTATTCAATGAAAAAGCAATTATCCTTCACTCTGAGAACTGGCATCCTGGGATTATTCCTATTATTACTGCTAGAATAGCAAAACAATATAATAGACCTACTGTTATCATTGCTCTAGAAAATGATATAGGTAAGGGATCTATTCGCACCATTGCAGAATTCCCCGTTTTACCTGTTCTAAAAGAATGCGCTGACTTACTTCTTAATTATGGTGGTCATGACTATGCTGCTGGCTTATCCATAAAAAAAGAAAATATCCCACAGTTCAAGCAGCGATTTATTCAGATTGCAAATGCAACATTAAAAGACCAAGATATTTTTCCAAAATTGCAAATAGATGCACTGGCTGGTTTTAAAGATTTAACATTTGAATTTTTAGAATCGATGAACCTCTTAGAACCATACGGTAACGAAAATCCTCCTCCTGTATTACAATGTGAAGTAAAACAAGTGTGGCCACCTAAAACAGTGGGAAAAACACATTTGAAATTGTTCTTAGAAGAAAAAGATCGTTTTTTGGAAGGTATTGGATTTGGACTTGCTCATCGCAAATCATCATTAGTTAAAAAGAATCTGAAATTATTAATAGCATTTACACCACATATTAATAACTATTTAAATAAATCAAGTATCCAGCTGCAAATCAAAGATTTCAAAATCATTGACGAAGATTAAAAAAACTAAGGGCCAACACAATTACCACTGTCGTAGATGCGAGCCCTAGCTCTTTATTATTACATTACTGCAAATTCTTCTTTTTCATTAGCTAGATAAGTATCTTTATAGCCTTTTATCTCATCGACATGGATGACCCATGCTGATCCTTTTCTAGTTGCTTTTAGCATACCAACTCTTGTAGCATAATAAATCTTCTGAGCTGGAACACCAAGCATTTTTGCTGTTTGATTTACAGAAAAATACCCTTGTGTATTATCAAATAAAAGCTCCCCATTAAAGGTAGATTTTGTTCTAGAATACTTCCCCTTTCGGTAGTCTTCTAGATCTTTTAAATGAATCGTCCAACGAGTACGATTTTTCACTGCTCTAAGCTTATTTTGCTTAATGGCGACGTAAATCGCCTGTCTCGTGACGTTATTTATCCTAGCTGCTTCCGTAATCGAAACATATTGACCACGATCATCGATCTGGTTTACTTCGATCTTGTCATCTAGGAACTCAGGTTTATGGTTCATAGTATCCCCCAACTTTTTTCAATAATTTTAAAAATTTATATTTAGCCTCATTTTGAGCAACATTATCACAAAATAAAGAATTGATCTCAAATAAAAATCGATTATTAATAACCAAATTGTTAATAAAACTTATTTAATTAACCTAGGCTCATTTTAAAATAGGCGTAAATACGTAAGCATTTCACTAAATATTAAAAAATATTTTACCTTATAAAAATGATTAAAATCATCCAAAAAATTAATAATAATAATTAACACGCTTATTTTCAATATGTTAAGCTTGTTTTTTTGTTTTAAATGAGTTGCAAAAAACGAAAAAAAGAGTACGATGCTTTAGAGATAGTAATCTTTAACTCATCTCGTTAATAGTAAAGAGTTAAAACACTTAAAATCAGGATGATACAATGAGACTCCTCCCTTTTTTCTTTTTATTACTTATTGGCCCGGTCTTTGGAAAGCCCCCTGAATTAGATGTAGAGAGGACAAAATCGAAAGTAAATGAAATTTTAAATAGTCACGTAAGCCATAAAAAATTGGATATAGGGTTAGCCGAACGCATTTTAGCTAATTTTCTTGATATCATCGACCCGTTAAAAATGTATTTTATTGAGTCGGAGATAGAAAAATGGCAAAACCCTGCTTCTTCTTATCTCATGGAAGTACTAGATAACTATCAAAAGGGAGATTTTCAGGCTTTTGAAGATGTTTTAGAGCTGATGGTAAAGGCAACTGCTCGTCGCTCCGAGACAGAAGATTCTATATTAAACACCAAAAATTTCTATCAAGATGTTGATATAGAAGAGTTTACAGATATGACATGGGCTAAAAACGAGGAAGAATTAAAAAGTAGAATATCACGTATTAGATCGTTGCAAGTAGAAACAGCTTCCAAACTGGGAGAAGAAACAAAAGATATCTTATTAGAGCGTCTTAAAAAACGGAGGCTTTCTTATGAAGAGGAAATCCTTGGCAAGGATGCAATACAAAGAAAAAAGCAGATGTACGCTTTATTTATTAAAGCCGTTTGCTCCTCTCTAGACACCCATACAAATTATTTTACACCCAGAGAGGCTTCACAATTTGTGATCCAGGTACAGCAACGACTATTTGGTATTGGCGCATTACTAAGGGATGATTTAAATGGGCTGACCATTACAGAACTTTTAGATGGTGGACCAGCCAAGCTCAGCGGTTTTATCAGGGAAGGGGACAAAATTATTGCAGTGAACCATGAGCCTATTATAGGGCTTGATATTCTAGATGCAGTCTCCTTAATTCGAGGGCCTAAGGACTCTAAAGTAGTCCTTACGATTAGCAGAGAATCCAAAAATAAAGAAGAAGAAGTCGTTGAGATAGAGATTGCAAGAGGCGAGGTTGTTTTAAAAGAGAGCAGATATGAGAAACTGATTGAACCTTTTGCTGACGGGGTGATTCTCACGATCCATTTGCATGCTTTTTATCAAGATCCGACAAGCTCCTCTTCGACTGATATTAAACGGGAAATAGAAGAGACCAAAAGGGAGCATAAACTCCTTGGCATGGTCTTGGATCTTCGCAATAATGGAGGTGGTCTGCTGCCTCAAGCTGTCTCTGTTAGTGGATTATTTATAAAAAATGGGATTGTAGCCTCTATCAAGGATGATGGTGGTACATTACATCACTTAAGAACCCTGGAAAACCAAGTCACTTATGATGGACCATTAATTGTTTTAATCAATAAAGCCAGCGCTTCCGCATCAGAAATTGTAGCTCAATCTCTCCAAGATTACGGAAGAGCTCTCGTTGTGGGAGATAAACATAGCTTTGGCAAGGGAACTTTTCAAATTTTCACCTTAGAAAATCAAAACTCTCACCAGGTCAATCCTGAGGGAGAATATAAAGTCACAAAAGGCATTTACTATACTGTAAGCGGAAAAACCCCACAATTAATTGGTACAGAAGCAGATATAGAAGTTCCTGGATACCTCTTTGACTCTAAAATTGGAGAGCGATTTGAAAAAAACCCTCTACCTAATGAAACCATCCCTCACCATTTTGATGATGATTTATCAGATATTCATCCTCTGCATCGCTTAAGTTTACGAAAAACTTACTGCAAAAATTTACAGAAGAAATCCGATGAATTAAAAAAAGTCGTTCCTATTTTAGGGGCAAATTCTAAAAACCGCATTACTCAAAACAAAAATTATCAACAATTTTTAAACGATATAAAAGAAAAGAAAAAAGAGACTTCAGACTTTGGAATGAACGACTTACAATATGAAGAAACTATCAATATCATGAAAGATTTCATCTTATTATCTCACTATCAGACTCATCAATAAGGATGATCTAGCGCCCCTGTATCCCGCTCATGAATGAGCGGGCCTTTACGGAGGCATATGCATAGCTTTCCTACTTATTCTTAATTCTTAACAACTCATTAAGTCTGTCATAAACAAATGAATTTCATTATCCAAAAAGATTAATGCAGCTGGATTAGGATTTGACATATATTGCATTACGGTATTTTGGAACGCAATGGCATCTCTATTTATTTTTGGAGAGAATTTTCCTTGAGCAAAATCACTATTTAACTGCGCCATTAGTTTATAAAACTGTTGCAGTTGTGTTGTAGTAGGAGGCTCAGATATATTTGTAAAAAAACTATCTAAGTGTTGCAAGGTTTTGATCACAGCTAATGCAGCTGGAGAAGTTTTTGGTTGGTTATAGTCTTGTTTTGGGAAAACAGCCATAAAAAGCTCCTATTTATTAATATGATTATCTTATAACTTTATTTATACAGCATTTTAACAAAAAATTAATAAGATATAATTTTATTATTAATAAAAACGATTTATAAACAACTCACAATCAAACAAAATAAGCATTACAAAAAAAATCAGATAAATTTTTATAGCAACATTCGGTGAAATTTCACCATTAAGCGCTGGATCTGGCAGAGCACCAATCGATTGCACCATGTTTTATGACTACACGAAAAGCCCCTTGCTCTGTAACAGCGCCTCTAAATAACGCTTTAATTACCTCATTTTGCTCAGTTATGTCCGGAATAGGTGCTTCCAATACATGGGATACAACAAAAGAAAGACTACCACTCCTAGGCAACCATTGCAGTGCATATCCATCTCTAACAAGAACTAATGCATTCACATTTATATCAAAGACTTCAGCAATACGCTTAAAACAATCCGCAGGAGAGCTCTCTGCTGACACCGCTACTTGCCTTGCCACCTTCCCAGGTTTTTTAGCCATAAGCGTCTCTTCTGTCCTGAACAAAAACGAATCTACTCTTGAACGTTCCATTGCCATCCTATTGTAACAGGTTTCATGCCAAATAGTTATAACCTATAATATATTTTTACACATCTAAACAAAAAACTTAACAAGTTGCCCTGTTATGAACTCATCAGCCGAGAATTTTTTCTTCCTTTTTAACAACGTTCTTATTATGATCTCCTTCTAAAACCTTCTAGGAAAACCAATGGAAAAACCAAGGGTAAGAATTGCCCCCTCTCCAACAGGAGACCCTCATGTTGGGACCGGGTATATGGCTCTTTTCAATATGATTTTTGCACGTCATTATGGCGGCACATTTATACTACGAATTGAAGACACAGATCAAACACGAAGCCGCAGAGAATATGAGGAAAGTCTCTTTAAAGCACTTCATTGGTTAAATATTTCATGGGATGAAGGTCCGGATGTGGGAGGCCCCTATGGTCCTTACAGACAATCAGAAAGAACTGCTATTTATCAAAAGTATTGCCAACAACTACTTGATCAAGGCAAAGCATATAAATGCTTTGCTACAGAACAAGAACTGGAAGAAATGAGAGAGCTTAATCGCAAGCTTGGCAAAAAAATAGGATACGATCGTAGATACCGTAATCTTACTCCTGCAGAAGTAAAAATGAGAGAAGATGCAGGTCAATCCTACGTGATCCGTTTGAAAGTCCCACTAACTGGTGATTGTGAATATGAAGATGCTATCAAAGGAAAAATCATTTATCCATGGGATGAGATCGATGATCAAGTGCTTTTAAAATCGGACGGTTTTCCAACCTATCACCTGGCCAATGTTGTGGATGATCATTTAATGAAAATCACACATGTCATTCGTGGTGATGAGTGGATGACTTCTACTCCAAAACATATTTTGCTCTATGAAGCATTTGGATGGAAAGCTCCTACATTTTTGCATATGCCCCTTTTACTTGGAGCAGATGGGAAAAAACTATCTAAAAGAAAAAATCCCACATCGATCAATTACTACAAAGACAGCGGGTTCCTACCAGAGGCACTTATTAATTTCTTAACGCTCATGGGATATAGCATGCCTAATGACAAAGAAATTTACTCTGTTCCTGAAATCATCAAAGAATTTGACTTCAAAAGAATTGGTGTTTCGGGTGCTTTTTTTGATATCAAAAAACTGGAGTGGTTAAATCAGCACTACCTCATTAACACGATCACTGAAAATGAACTATGGTCTAAAATTAAGCAGTGGGGATTTTCTGATGAAAAAATGAGCAAGATAATGCCGCTCATTCATTCTAGAATTAAGACCTTTGGAGAGTTCATAGAGCTTTGTGCCTTCTTTTTTATCAATCATCTTAATATCAAACAAGAAGACATATGCCAAAAGGGTTTTACACAGGAGCAGACCTCCTGCATTATCCAAAGTATTATCTGGGATCTAGAGAAAAACGAAGACTGGTCTAAGGTTGGTATCGAAAACAGCTCTAAAAAAATCGCTGAACTCTTTGGTATTAATCATAAAAAAGCCATCATGCCTATTTTATACATAACTATTACCGGTAAAACGCAAGGACCTCCCCTATTTACCTCGTTTGAGATACTAGGTAAAGATAGGGCAAGAGCTAGGTTACTGCAGGCTATTGAGCTCCTTGGTGGTATTTCGAAAAAGAACCTTTCTTCCTTAGAATACCACTTTAAACAAGGCAACTGTGCACCTCTTCTTCAAGAACCTATAGCAACTACCAAGTGATAATAACTATAAGACATGTAACTCATTCAACAAAAATGAATTAGGTGTCTTTTTCTTTTTCCGCTTTTGCACTATGCACAGAATCTGATATGATGTACTGTCTATTATATCCTGTACTGCAACTAGATAAGAAACAAA
This sequence comes from Chlamydiales bacterium, assembly GCA_016213235.1. Taxonomy (GTDB): domain Bacteria; phylum Chlamydiota; class Chlamydiia; order Chlamydiales; family JACRBE01; genus JACRBE01. Next base: position 30,992 of record JACRBE010000001.1, read on the forward strand.
TTAAACATAAAATTATTATTATTTTCATTTGCATAAAAACCACATTATATAATTAGCTATTACAGTTTTTATTTTAATTATAAAAAAAAGTTTGTCCATGACAATTTGTAATGAATCTCTTAAATCTACTAAACAATACGATCGCCTATGTCCCTTTTCTTCTAAAATTGTAGCTCGTAACCTGCTGAATAAAGAGGGATCTAGCAAAAAAACCTATTTAATTTCCTTAGATTTAACAGATTCTGGATTAACGTATAAGCCAGGTGACGCTGTTGCCATTTTCCCTGATAATGATACACAGGATGTATCTCGCATTATCTCTTTACTAAGTTGTAATAGTAATCATCAAATTATCGGTAAAAAAACAGGCGACACTCAACCTATTAAAGAGTTTTTAACAAAGCATGCCAATCTACATAAAGCGACAAATAAGCTGACCGCCTTTTTAGAGATACCCTATGATGCTTCTTACGATGTCTTACAGTGCTTAGAGCGCTCTTCAAAGCGCATTGATCCCCAACACTTTTGCGATCTACTTTTACCCATGTTACCACGGTTTTATTCTATAGCCTCTTCTCAATATAACAACCCTCATCTCGTAGACCTCGTTGTCGTTACCTTTGAATATGTGCATGGTGGACGTTTGCAACGTGGTATGGGAAGCTCTTTTTTATGCGAAACAGCAGAGATCAATGACACCACTATACCTCTTTATATCCATACGAATGAAACATTCATGCTACCTTCGCATGATGCTAATATCATTTTAATTGGTCCCGGAACCGGGATAGCGCCCTTTCGGGCTTTTTTACAAGAACGTATGTTTATGGATGCAACAGGAAACAATTGGCTCTTTTTTGGCGAACGAAATGCCTGCTCTGATTTTTATTTTGAATCTTACTGGAAAGAACTGGTGAATGAAAAAAAACTAAAGCTAAATACAGCATTTTCTAGAGATCAACTACAAAAGCGATATGTACAACACGAAATGATCGATCATGCTGCAGAAGTCTATTTTTGGATTCAATCTGGAGCCTTTATTTATGTATGCGGTGATGCAAAA
>JACRBE010000002.1 GCA_016213235.1 Chlamydiales bacterium
ATATTGGTGTTGATATCATTATGGGAAATATCGATGCAATCCATCAAAAAGATTTGATATCTCTTTTTATTGTTATGCTACTTGTTATTGGGACGATTCTTTTATTTTATAAAGAACTTTTTTTATCTACTTTTGACCCTGCTCTATCAAGAAGCTATGGTTTTTCCCCTGTTAAACTGAATTTTTTAGTCATGCTTCTTACTGCCATTGTTATCATTAATGGTTTTCGCTCTGTAGGACTAATTCTGATTCTTAATCTCTTGATTGCTCCTGTTATTATTGCTAGAATTATCACAAGTGAATGGAAAAAATTGTTTATTATTGCTACAGCGCTTGGGGTCTGCATGAGCTTTATCTCTATTGCACTTTCTAGACATATGCTTAGTTTTCATGAGCTCGCACTCTCTACAAGTGGCATTGTAAGTACACTATACTTTATCATCTATTTCACCATGATATTACTTAAAAAATGGAATGTATTGCTTAAATGGAAAAGAAAAAAGTTATTATCTTAGGATCTACAGGTTCTATTGGGCGTCAGGCTTTGTCTGTAATAGAATCAACGGATGCTTTTGAAGTAGTGGGACTCGCGGCCCTCTCTTCTCTTGACCTTTTAATAGAACAAAACAAACAATTTCATCCGAAAAAAATAGCTATTTTTGATGAGATAGTTGTACAAAAAGCAAAAACATTACTGCCCGTCAATAAAATCCTTAGTGGCAGAGAAGGACTATTAGAACTTGTCCATGAGAAGGCAGATATTGTTATTGCCGCTATGACCGGTATGGAAGCATTAGCACCTATTGCAAAAGCAATTGAACTCAAAAAAGATATTGCCATTGCAAATAAGGAACTACTTGTTGCCGCTGGAGAATATATTATGCTGCTTGCTAAGAAATATAAAGTAAATATATTGCCTATTGACAGTGAACATAGTGCTATTTTTCAGCTTCTTGATCATCAGGATAGATCACAGTTAGAAAAGATTATTATTACTGCGTCCGGAGGTCCTTTCAGAGACTATAGCGAAGATAGATTATCCTCTATTACGTTGAAAGAGGCACTAAAACATCCTACCTGGCAAATGGGAGTGAAAAATACAATAGATTCATCTACATTGATGAATAAAGGATTAGAGGTAATAGAGGCAAAATGGCTCTTTGGTTTAGACATAGATCAAATTGATGTTGTTGTGCACCCGCAAAGTATTATTCATAGTATGGTAGAGTGGAAGGATCATTCGTATTATGCGCAGCTTTCTAACCCTTCTATGGAGCTTCCTATAGCTTTTGCGCTGCACTACCCAAGTAGATATGCTACTGCTAACATCAAGCCTCTTGACTTCAGTCAATTTTTACAATTACAGTTTTATCCACCAGACAAAAGAAAATTTAAGTGTCTTGATTTAGCATATGATGCTTTAAAAATAGGCAAAAGTATGCCATGCTTTATGAATGCAGTGAATGAAGAGTTGGTAAAGCGTTTTGTTAATCACGATATTTCCTGGTTACAAATTTCTGCCCTGCTAGAAAAATTAATGAAAAAACATCGTCCAGAGCAAATAAAATATATAGACGATGTACTGGCAATAGATCATGAAGCTAGAAAATTAGCACAATCGGTAAATGGTTAGGAGTTACCATGTTAAGTATTTTATATATCCTTCTTGGAGCAATTGGACTTGGTTTTTTGGTGTTTATCCATGAACTGGGACATTATGTTGTCGCTCGTAGAGTGGGAATGAAGGTTGAAGTGTTTAGCATAGGATTTGGTAAACCCTTTTATACGTTTTGGTTTCAGGGAGTAAAATGGCAGGTATGCTATTTGCTTTTTGGTGGATTTGTAAAAATTGCTGGTATGGAAAAAGAGGGCACTTTAGAGCCTCATGAAATAAAAAATGGTTTTTTTGGTAGAACACCACTCGATAGAATAAAGGTTGCCCTAGCTGGCCCTTTAGTTAATATTATCTTTGCATTTGTTGCCTTTTCTATTATTTTTTTTCTAGGTGGAAGAGAAAAACCGTTTTCTGAATATACAAAAATTATTGGATATGTGGACGCCTCTTCAGAAGCGTATCAAAAAGGAATGAGACCAGGCGATCAACTCACTGCAATTGATGGGCATGAGTTCAAGGGATTTCATGATCTTTTATACAGCTCTGTACTGAATCAGGAAAGAATCAATATTAGTGGTATTCATGAATACGACTACCAAAAAGATCAGGTGCCCTTTCAATTGAATTTATCATTTTATCCACATCCTTATGCAACCAATACTGGTGTGCGCACCTTTGGAGTACTTGCTCCTGCAATGTTTTTAGTATATGAACCTATGTCAGATGGCAGAAATAACCCCATACCAAAAAAATCTTCAATGTTTGACAGCGGTATCCAATATGGTGATCGTATCATCTGGGCAGATGGAGATATCGTATTTTCTGTGTCACAATTACAATCCATTGTCAATCGTAAAACATCATTGCTTACTGTAAAAAGAGATCACAACACCTTTTTTATCAGAGTACCACGATTGCATGTTAGCGATTTGAGAATTTCTCATGATCAACTTGCAGAATTAGATGACTGGCAACATGAACTGGGAATAAAAGGTGATATAAAAAATCTTGTTTTTATCCCTTATAACATTGACGCTCATTGCCATATTGAGCATGCAGTGACATTCATTGATGATGAGTCAAAACAAAATCATGTAAGCAGCTCCTTGCTTTCTCCGTTAGATCAAGTGTTAGTAAAAGGGGATCGTATTATTGCGGTAGATGGTAAAGAGGTGGTATCTGCTTTTCAATTGCTGAGAGAAATACAAGAGAAAAAAGTACAGATCATCGTGGATAGATCCAATAATTACCCAAAACAGATCTCTTCAAAAAATCAAGATGAGATATTTGTAAAAAGTATCAATTGGTCGCAATTAAAAGAGTTGATAAATGTGATGGCAAGTCACCAAAAAACTACTCATGTAGGCACTCTTTACAGGTTAAATCCGGTTACACCTATTGCACAAAAAATATTTCCTCGATCTGATACAAAACAGGACTTAATTGATTCTCAAACAGAAAATTATTTAAAAAAAGTGGATGAGATAAAAGATCCTAAAGAAAAAGAAAAAGCGCTTCATGCACTGGAAAATTATCAAAATCGACTATTTTTAGGAATAGCACTTCAGGATAAGCAGGTAAACTATAACCCGGCTCCCTGGCAGCTATTTGCACAAGTTTGTCAAGATATGTTTAAAACAATAGGAGCCCTTTTTAGTGGCAGCTTAAATCCAAAATGGATGTCTGGTCCTGTTGGAGTTATTCATGTGATGCATCACGGGTGGAGCCTTGGTATAAAAGAGGCGCTTTATTGGCTTGGCATGATTAGCTTGGGACTTGGATTTTCCAATCTATTGCCTATACCTGTTTTAGATGGTGGATACATTTGTTTTTCCATCTGGGAAATAATTACTGGAAGACCGATAAAAGCAAAGATAATGGAACGGATGATCATCCCTTTTGTTGTTTTATTAATATTATTTTTTATCTTTGTTACCTATCACGATTTAATGAGATTATTCTATAGGATATTTTAAGCAATAGACTTCTTACGTAACTCGCTAATGGCGACTTAAAACGGCCGAATGGGGTTACGCAAGAAGCCTAATGATACCCACTGTTGAAGCTTTATTGAATGTATACAAAACCACTCTTTTTGTATACATTCGCAAGCAGGATGTATACAAAAATAAAACTTGATAGCGCATGTATCAAAGAATAAGTAGCTTAGTTGGCTAATTAACTGTCATGGTTTATTCTATTCCCTTTTTCTCCTTAATTAATATTTTTAAGAAAAACATATTTATCTATTTGATTAATAATGATTTATATTAGGTCGTAATTATAAATGTATACAAAAATCGATGTTTTGTATATATTCAAGGTTGAAATGTTCACAAAAAATAGAAGTTGATAGCATGTGGCGCAGAACAGGATATTTAGTTGATCAGCCAAATGGGTATAAGGCTTTTATGCCACTTCCTTTTCCTCCTCAAAAATCAATATCGCTTTCTTCTAAATTGGAGATAAAGCATGGAGAGGCAATGAGGCTCATTGGCAAATTGGATGGTATTAGCCAACTACTTCCGGATAAAGATTTTTTTCTTTTGATGTTTGTTAGAAAAGAAGCAGCCTCTTCAAGTCAAATTGAGGGAACTCAGGCAACAATGATTGATGCAATTGAAGCAGAAGTAATCCCCCCATCTGCTCAAGCAAAAGATGTGGATGACATTATATGTTATATTCGTGCATTAAACTATGGAATAGAACGTTTTGCTACATTACCTATTTCTGTTCGCTTTATTCGAGAGCTGCATAAACAATTAATGACAGGTGCTCGTGCATCGCATCATCCCTTTCCGGGAGACTTTCGTTATACCCAAAACTGGATTGGAGGGACATCCCCTTCAAATGCAAGATTTGTACCACCGCCTCCTTCTGAAGTGCCAAGAGCTCTTGGAGACATCGAACAATTTATCCATAATAAAAATGATGGTTATCCTCCTCTTATTAAAGCGGCATTATTGCATGCTCAGTTTGAAACAATACACCCTTTTACAGATGGCAATGGAAGAACTGGACGCCTTCTTGTAACCATGTTCGTATGGCAAGAGAAGTTATTAGAACTTCCTTTGCTTTATTTATCTGATTTTTTTAAGAAACATCAGCATATATATTATGAGCGTCTGCAAGCTTATCACAACGATCCTGCAGATGTGAATGCTTGGCTTGATTTTTTTTTAGATGGTATTATTGCAACAACAGCTTCTGCAATTCGGATCGCCTCAAGTATTACAACTATCAGAGAAAACGATATGGCAAAAATCCATAAACTAGGTAAAACAGCGGCTTCTACAGCAGTTGATGTACTACGTAATTTGTTTCGCCAGCCTATCGTTAATGTATCAAAAATCCAAGAATGGACGAGAGTAAAAACAAGAGCAGGAGCGCAAAAAATTATTGATCGATTAATCGATCTTGAGATTCTCATTCAAAGAGATCCTAAGAAAACTTATGGAAGAACTTATGAATATCACTCCTATCTTCAACTTTTTCAGAAAGATGAGACTGGATCATAATCCCTTTTGAAAGTTGAGACATTTTGGCTTCTATTTCTTATGTTAAGGACAATAATCAGAGGGTGGGCTAATTATTTTGGATTAGCACAAAAACGAAACATCTTTAATAGCTTAGATAGCTGGATCTGACGCAGATTGAGAAGTATTGTCTGGCGTCAATGGAAAAGAGCACGCACTCGATCCCGCACGTACGGGGGTGTGAGAGGACGGGAGTCCAAGACTCCCTCCTACTCGATTTGTAACAGGAGAAAAAACGATTATTTTTTCTCATCATCGATGATTTCAACTTCTGCTTCTTCCATCTCTTCTGCTTGATTAGCTTGTTGAGCAGACGGACCCTGTTGCTGAGCAGAAGCCCCAGCTTGAGGATTTGCCTGCGCATGCTTTGCTAGCTCTTCTCCAATTTTTTGCATGGTGGTGTTAAGCTGCGCTGTAGCAGATTTCATCTGATCTAAATTATTAGACTCGATTGCTTTTTTCACCGATTCTACTTTGGACTGTATTTCACTTGCAATATTGCCAGGAATTTTGTCCTTGTATTCATTGAGTGCTTTTTCTGCTCTGAACACAGTAGCATCCGCTTCGTTTTTAGTATCGATTACTTCTTTGCGTTTTTTATCTTCTTCTTGATGTATTTCTGCATCTTTTACCATGCGCTTAATTTCTTCATCATTAAGCCCTGATTTTGCAGCAATCTTGATTTTTTGCTGCTTACCAGTTCCTAAATCCTTTGCAGAAACATGTAAAATACCATCAGCATCAATATCAAAAGCAACTTCAATTTGTGGAGAACCTCTTGATGCGGGAGGTATTTCAGTAAGATCAAAACGGCCAATCTCTTTATTATCTTGAGCCATTTGACGCTCTCCTTGCAATACTACAATGGTAACTGCAGGCTGATTGTCCGATGCTGTAGAAAAGACCTGTTTTTTCTGTACAGGTATGGTTGTGTTTCTTTCTACTATAGCAGTCATGACACCACCTAAGGTTTCAATACCAAGTGTAAGTGGAATAACATCTAGTAAAAGTACATCTTTTACTTCACCACCAAGTACACCACCTTGTATTGCAGCACCTATCGCTACTACTTCATCAGGGTTTACCCCTTTGTGAGGCTCCATGTTAAAGAGTTCTTTTACTTTTGCTTGAACAGCCGGCATACGCGTCATACCACCAACTAAGATGACATCATCTAGTTTGGAAATACCAGCATCTTGCATAGCTTTTCTGCATGGATTCGTGCATCTCTCAATTAGATCATGCGTTAGCTCTTCTAACTTTGCTCGAGTAAGTGTTAAGGTAAGGTGTTTTGGTCCACTAGCATCCATCGTAATAAATGGCTGGTTGATCTCGGTAGATGGTGTACCAGAAAGCTCAATTTTTGCTTTTTCTGCAGCATCTTTTAAACGTTGCAGAGCCATTTTATCTAATGATAAATCAATGTTAGTTTCTTTTTTAAACTCTTTTACTAGCCACCTGATGATTCTATCATCAAAGTCATCACCACCAAGATGAGTATCTCCATTAGTAGCAAGTACTTCAAATACCCCATCACCAATTTCTAATATCGAAATATCAAACGTTCCACCACCTAAGTCAAACACGGCGATTTTTTTATCTTGCCCTTGCTTATCCAGTCCGTAAGCAAGCGCAGCTGCTGTTGGCTCTGGAATGATTCTCTTCACATCAAGACCGGCAATTTTACCAGCATCTTTTGTAGATTGTCTTTGAGAATCATTAAAGTAAGCAGGAACCGTAATAATTGCTTCTGTTACCTCTTCTCCAAGATATGCTTCTGCTGTTTCTTTCATCTTGATTAAGATTTGAGCTCCAACTTCCTCAGGAGAAGTCAGCCTTCCATCAATTTCAAATACAGCATCACCATTTTGGTTAGCTGTTACTTTGTATGGGACCATCTTGATTTCTGATTCAACTTCAGCAGCTTTTCTTCCAATAAATCTCTTGGAAGAATAAATTGTTTTTTCTGGATTTGTAACTGCTTGGCGTTTTGCAGGTATCCCTACAAGTCTTTCAGCACCTTTATAAGCCACAATAGAAGGAGTTGTTCTAGTGCCTTCCATGTTAGCAATCACTTTTGCTTGGCCACCCTCCATTACAGCAACGCAGGAGTTGGTTGTTCCAAGGTCAATTCCTATAATTTTTCCAGATTTTTTCTTTGTCATATTTTTCTCCTAACTTTATGAATATTCCTGGTTTACATCCTAATTGTTAAGGTGTACACCTAGAATGCTCATTCCTTATTTTTCTCTTGTTTTTTTGTTACTTTTACTTTTGCAGGGCGCAGTACTCGGTCCCCACATTTATAGCCCTTTACAAACTCACCTACAATCAAACCATCTTCTCCTTCCATGATATCCACCATTTCCACCGCTTCATGGAAATAAGGATCAAAGGTTTCTCCTATGGAAGAATAGGATGTAACTCCATGCTCTGCTAATACGGTTTTTAACTGCTCCACCAGCATGTTAAACCCAAATACCCAGTTTTTTGTTTCTACTGACATTTGATCGGTAAATTTCATTGCATTTTCCATACTGTCGAGCGGAGTTAAAAAATCGCATAGTATGTTTTCGACCGCAAATTTCATCATTTCTTGTTTTTCTTTCTGCAGTCTTTTTCTAGTATTTTCAAGCTCTGCTAATGTTAATAAGTACTTGTTTTTATATTCATTTGCTTCTTCTAAACTTTTTCTTAGCTGCTCTAATTGCAGGTCACTCATTGATGTTAGAGTCTCTGCTTCCACCTGCTCACAGCAGTTTTCATTGATTTCACAACCACAATCACTCATTTGTTCCTCTTCTTGCTGGTTATCATTTTTTTTCTCCATTATTTGCCCCCCCTATTTCCGCTTATCTTCAATCATGGCTTGAGAAGAGAACTCAAGACTCTTCCATAGTGTGTTACTCTCTTCCGGATAAGCCTGATGCCAAGCTATTTTAAACTTATAAATACTTTTCGTTAAGTTTTCTGATAGATATTTGGAAAAGGCATCTAAAATAGCAAAATACTTTGGATAGTGCATTCTACTAGGCCCTAAAATAGCTAAGGCTCCTACAGGTCTATGATGAATATAATAAGGTATTGCTATTAATGAAAACTCTTCATTGTTGATGGAATATGCTTGTAAATCTTTTCCTATCCAAAACTTTAACTTTTTTAGTTGCAGGGTCTCTTTTAATAAAGAGCTGATTAAATTTGGTTTATCAAAAATTTGTAGTCCATTTGATAAAATAGTCGTATCCTGACATTCAGGATGTTTTAATAACTGCGCAAGTCCTGCCTTATAAATAGGAGACTTTTGTGGTGTTGTAAAATGTAATATGTTACGAAGCGCTATTTCATTAAAACAACGTTCAGCAAATGTCCTTTCTTCTCCTGATAACTCTTTTGTCTCTTGATTAGATAGCTTTGCTGCAAAAAATTCCTCAATTCTTTTTAAAGAAAAACTGCCAAGCTTGATTTGTGTATAGAGCACTTCTGTATGTACAAAACCAAAATTAGTTAAAATAATACATAAAATACGATGTGTATCTAACCCAACTAATTTCACATTAACAATAAAATCTTGATCAAAAATAGGAGCAGATAAAAAACATGCACAATTTGTTAACATCGATAAATGATCTAGAGATTGTTCTAAATAGGTGTTGATCTCTTGTGTTTCTTTGCTAAGGAGTGTGTGCAGTTGCAGATCATAATGAGGTTCTAAATGATAGGTCTCTTCCATGGCAGTTGCATAAAATTTATACGCAAGATCTGTGGGTACTCTGCCGCCAGATGTATGGTGCTGCTTTAAATACCCCTCTTTTTCTAGTTTAGCAAAATAATTGCGAATCGTTGCAGAACTAATAGCCTCAAAACCATGGTCTTTGAGCGTGTTGGAGCCTATCGGTTTCCCAGTCCTTACAAATAAATCAATAAGACCGAGTAAAACCTTTCTCTCTCTATCTTTCTTTGGATTTTTCTTTAAATCAGTTTTTTTCATAATCCCAGATTATAACAAACCGATCGGCTTTCAACAAGCAAAAATTAGCACTCTTTTTGCAAGTCTGCTTGTTTTTTCTCTAATGTATTAACAATCAGCAACATAAATGTAATTTTTTAAAAGAGCAAAAAAAGATCAAAATATGGTATCCTATAGTCACACAAAAAGGTTTTTCCAAAGAATTAGGTATTCTTCCGCATCGGGGGATTGATTGGATTGATAACCTGGAATAATGTCAGAAAACAACTTAAAAAGGGGGGAAATATATGTCAGAGGTGACAGCAACACCAAGCTCTATCACATTTTTGAGTATGCCATCCGGTAAAATTGAGAAATATCCATATGAATCATGGCTTGCAGCTATTGAACGTCGTAAAGATGTCGATGCTACCGGACAACTTACTTTCACTATAAGACTGGAGCTATTTGTAAATGAGGTTTCAGAAAGATTATGTAAGGGAGTGGGAAGTATTGGGCCTATGCCTCGAGGATTACTCAAAATTGATGAGCGGATTATAAGAGCAGTGAGTCGTCAAATGGCTTCGTTATCACCATCAGATGAGACTCCCGGATTGAGGGACTATAAGATAGCAGGTGCTCGTGACAAAAAAAACTGGATAATAGTGACTGTACAGCGACATGCAGCAGAACTTGTATCAGGCCGCCCAGTCATAGCAAGTGCTAGCGAAGAAACAGCCCCTTATAAGTCACCGGTGGAGGAAGATTTTACATAATAGCATGCTTGTTAACACGTAAGTCTTTGCACAGGGAAGTATCTATTTCCTTGTTTCGCTATTGGCTTAAGGTAGATACAATAAGAGGCAGTACATCAACAATGGAAGGGAAGGGATCAAGTCCCTTACTATATACGATCTTTCCTGCAATGTAACAGGCTATCATGGCCTTTTTGTGATTATCCGGTATTTGATTGAGTATGCGCTGTTGATATTTGTTACGAATCATTGGCAGACAATATTTCAATAGACAGCGGATATAAGGATCATTTGGATCATTTGACAACGGAAGAGGAGTTAAATAATCTAATATTTGATAGGTAAAAGTATTAATACGCTCTGATATCAGATCAGAAATATCAATCATGGAAAGATCTGTTTTATCATATGTTTTAAGCATTAGAAGAGCCTCTTCCTTAGCTTTTTCTTTGATGAAGTGCAATACTTCTTTCATTAAAAGAGGTTTGTTTTCAATGAATTCTTCATCACTTAAGATAAGACCAATTTGCACCTCACAAGAAGAACAAATAACACCACCTTTATTTGCAGAGCTATCTTTAATAATAAGAACACCCTTTTCTTCAAGAGCATAGCGGGCCTCTGGTGTTAAGTATAAATTGGCCCCTTCAATAATTGCTCTTGATGTAGGTTTTCCCTCTTCATCTAAAAAGTCTTTATAGTTTAATCCATTTAAGGTTCGTGGCCTTCCACCACCTGGAATAAAAATATCTGTTTTTGTCTGATGTACATTATGGCGAAATAAATGGTTCATATCATTTCCAGATAGCCATTCTTCTTTTACTTTACCATTTACTTTTCTTAGACATAGTGTTTGCTGTGCATAGGCAGACTCTTCTTTTTTTGTGAACATATCAAGCAAAAAGCCACCCTCTGATAGTTTTGCAGCTGGATAAAACCGAATTGGTTTTGCATCATGAAATAGTTTAGCGATTTCCTCTAGGTCAAGACCTTGTGGGTCATTAATGGTGCCTGATACATCCGTAACTGCAAGTAGTTTTGCTGTTTTTGGGTAATAGCGATAAAGATTCAACATCTGATTGCCTGCTACATCTCCATCAGGACCACCAGTGATTTTCACAGTAAATGTATCTTTTTCAGGATTGATACCAAGATATTTCAGTATTTCATGCATATATACATTTACACCAAGAGAGGTAACACCATACTCTTTATGATTGATACCGGCTGTTGGTTTAGAAGAGATAAATGCGCTGCCTGCCTTATAACCAACATGTTTACTATAACTTGCAATCCACTCAATCATCACATTGTGCATATTTTCATCAGGACCAAGATAGAGATATTCTGCCTTGTCATAATAACTAATAATATCTTTTGCTTTTAACTCTCCATTTTCATAGCAGTTAACTAGTGTTAAAATACTATGAACAAAAGCACGTTGTGATTGATATAGAAAAATAGAGCGTTGTTTGTTTTTGAACTCTTCTAGCTTTGTTTTGATTTGCTGTTTATCTACATGCGCAAGTAATAAATCATGCACATAGATTTTAGCATCTTGTTCTAATTGCTCAAAAATATTTAAAAAGATAACAACCTTTGCACCACCTTCTGGGATATCTTTGTTTTTCTTTTGTTGCGTATAAGCCAGATTATAACATTCTGCAAATACATTGTTTCTATCTACAACCATTTGCTCTAATTTACTAGGAATAACCGTACGAAGACCTCCTCTTGCCAGATCTTTAAAGCGAATATGAAAAGCAATAAACGACATTCCTTTTATAAAAAAAATAGCAAAAGGCATTTCCGGAAATTTTTCTTTTCGATTAAAAGGAACTTCATCTAAATAAAGAGGATTTAGTCTAAAAGCAAGGGCACTTTTATTGTTTCGATAAAAGTTGGTTTTTAATGTGTATTCTACAAAATTCATTGCTTGTATTAGGATGTTTTTCCTGCGTACATCGTTGGTAGGTTGCCCTGTATCTAAATCTTGTACAAGCTCTAAAAATTCTTTTTTCTCTTTCTCATATTGTTTTAATTCATGATGAATAGGATGAAATTTATGCTCAAAGGCATTGCATAATTTGACGATCAGTTCCGGGTGTCTGCAAATGCCCTCTTCAATATTTCCAAGAGAATATAAATTCACATCGGCATGCAGCAGCGTTTGATGGATAAAGGAGATAAGACAACGAATAAAATGACCAAGATTACCACGGATTAATTTTGATTGGATAAAAACAGTCTCTACACTATCTTGATCATCAAAGTATTTCAATAAAGCGAGCTCTTGCAAAAAGTCAGTCATGTCGCACCCTTCCCAGGCAGCTTTTCCATTCATGCCATGCAATCCAAGTGACATCATCACAATGTCATTATCACCTAATGAAATATAACCTGCATTGACACGTTTTATATTCAAATGATGACGATGGATCATTTTTGCAAGTCGATAAAAAAAACGATGCTTTGGTGGATTTCTCCAGGCTAGGACTATTTGTAGTGAGGGGATTTCATTTCCTTTTGTAGCCCAATCTTCATTATAACGCAGTTCATATTGACAATGGTCTCTTGTTTTTGCCCTCTGAAACATTTCTAATGATAAAATAAGGCGATCTTTTGTAAGAGAGCGTAAAAAACGCTGATCCATCTGATGGATAACATGATCAAACTCATCAAAGGAAAGTTCTTTGTTTCTTTGTTTCATTTCCTCAAAAATTGCCAGTTGCTGCTCTTTGGGGATAGCTTTTTCAATGGATTCGTGTTCTTCTTCAAGAGGGGATGTAAAATACAAAACAGCAAGACGTAGTTTTTGTTTGATGTCTGGAAATGGAGCCGGTACATCGGAGATAAATGTTTGATAATTTTTTATACAAACTTGCTGAAAGTTTTTTAGGATATTGATATCTACATCTGGGGCATCAAGGCAAAGTATGATTGCACTATTTTTAAAGTATAGCCGGGTAGAAAAATCTTGTAGGGGAAAATACATTAAATGGTGAGCGATTAACATCAACTGGTTTGTTTCTATTTCCTCAAAGAAAATAGGAGGCATGTGCTTTTCTATCCAAAGATAATATTCTTCAAAGCTAGAACTCTCTTTTGCTTTTGCTGCATTTAGTTGCTCTTTCGAAAGATGTCTGTGATGATGATCGTTTTTCATAAATCTCTTTTATATAATGAATTATATAAATGAATCCAGTTTTTATTGTTAATTCTAACTTGATTAATAACAAAAACTGTTTTAATAATATATATTTTAGTTCCTTATAATAAGCTAGGCTGTTTATTGATTTGTAACGTTACAAATTAATAAGAGACAATTCATTAAAAATGAGGGAGTTGTTTTTTTTATTAAAAACAATTATTCATCCTCTGATTTTATAGGTTTCAATTTAGACAGCCAGGCATCTAGTTCATGAGCAGTTACATTAATTAATATGGATGGATGCCTTTCATGCCATTGGCCTCTGAATAAATTATCTAGGATATCTGGCGCTATTGCATCATCATTATTAGCGGCAAGTTTCAATAGCTTAATGGCAATATGTACATCTTGAGCAAAATCGCTGTTACTTCGCTCTGCTCTATCTTCACGAATAAAAAACTTAGCTGCATTAACAAGAGAGCGTGTCTGCATTTGTGATAGAGGTGGCATATCTTCACCATTATCTATAATAGCATTGGCAAAGCTTCTTGCTTTGGCCAGATTATCTGTTGAACCGGTGTACAAAAGAACGCAAATAGACTGAATCATATATACAAAATCACTGGGTTCTAAAGGATTAAGATCTCTCATGGATCTTTTTGGCAGTAATGCAAGTAGCTTCGTTATGGAAGCTACATCTTCTTGTGGAACAAAATTATATATTCGTTGTGCAAGCAGAGCATCTCGTGTTTTAGTTTCCTGGTCTCGCTCTACCCCGTATCCATCAACAAATCGCTTTGCTAACTGGTTCAGAAGTTGTTCTTTTTCCTTAGAGATATTCATATGTGGAAGAGCATCTATTATAGATTGGGTAAGTGTTAATGCCTGTTGCAGATTTCCCTCTGATGATTGGTGATTGAGATAATAGTCGATTAAATAGATGGTGGAATAAAGATCACCATATTCCATAGGATTAAAAGACATAAGGGTTCTCTGATTTTCTGATATCAGTTGTTCACCGAGGCCTATTGCAGACGCTCCCTGGGTGGCAAGTAGATATAGATGAATGACAATTGGAGGATCATTAAACAGCGTTGCTACGTTCATTATTGCCTGTCGTTCAGCTGATGATAAATTAGTTATCCTTGGAATACTTTTTCTCATATCATTAGTAAGCTCTATTGCTTGCTGGGTTAGTTCTGGGATCCTACTTCTTAGTTGATACTGAATTAACAGACTCATATGAGAAATATTATCATTAGATAAAGCGAGCTTTCCTATAAGCTGTAGATCTTGCGCACGAATGGCTGATTCAGGATTCAAATTCTCTATGCATACATTTTCTAACTCATCAATTAATAATTGTTCCTGTTTTGAAATATCATCTCTCTTTGACATAGTGGTCAGCATGGGCTCGACAATCGTTAGCGCTTGTTGTATATGTGCTTGTAATGGATGATTTAAATAATAACTCATTAGCAAAATTCTTGCTTCTCGACCCTCTGGTTTTTGAGCCTCTTCATAAATCGTTAAATAATTATCATCTAATAAGAAACTATTTTCTGTGTCTAGTGCCGTTATTATTGAGATGTTGTCTTTCATCTGATGTTCCAAATCAGCTAATATATCACTTATTGCTTGCGTGAAGTCAGAAATGTTTGTTGTATCACGTGAGAGAGGATCAATTGCCGTTGCTAATGTCAGCAACGCCGAGTGTTGTTCTGTACTTAGACCGGACATGTCACTTAAAGTTTGCTTTATTTTGGCGAGGTAAGCAGTACGATTTTGAGGTTTTGATAGGAGCTGCTCACCCCATTGCAGTGTTTGCTTTAATAGCGTACGAGTGTTCCTTGCTTGTTGGTGGCCTGTTGTCCTGGCCTGGATTAATCCATTATTTTTATTAAATGTGGTAAATAACTCAGTTATAGTTTTGGTAATAACCGGCTTTTTGCAGACATCATAAATTGCAAAAACGATATTACTAATTCCTGGTAGCAAGATACATGCAAGACATCGCCATATGCTCTTATCCTTGATATGTTTATAATAGCGGTCTTCTAGTGAGGCAGTTCCTCGAAACTGAAAAGAAATTTTTTCCCCTATATCTACCAGATTGGATATAATACTGAGACCGGGAACATAATCACAGCCTCTATCTGCTTTAATCCAGTTATTTTCGGTAGCCAGAGAAGACGGTGCTTGACTGCTTGGCGGAGGAAGCCTGGTGGAGGAAAGCGGATCCATAATTGTATTTAAAATTAACAACTGTTTAATTATTAAATATAAAAACAGATGATTTAATACAATTATCGTTTTAATAATCGAAGACTATTGAGTCCTACAACTACAGTGCCTCCCTCATGTAAGATAACCGCAAGCCATAGAGGAATAACACCTAGCAGCGCCGGAGTGGTTGCAAGTAAAATGACACCAAGTGCTAGGGTAAGGTTTTGTTTTACAATAACAAGCGTTTTTTTTGATTTTTTATAAAGCCAGGGGAGGAGGCTGATATCATCTTTTAAAAATACGATATCGGAGGCTTCAATGGCTGTGGCGCTTCCGATCTGTCCCATAGAAATACCAACATTGGCTCTTGCCAAGGCAGGAGCATCATTGATCCCATCTCCGATCATAACAAGATTCTCTGTTTTCGCCAGCTTGCTAATAATATCTAATTTTTCTTCCGGCTTGATATCTGCATAATATTCATCAATACCAATGGTTTTTGCTACAAAAGAGGCATTTTCTTCATGATCTCCTGTCAGCATGATTGTTTTAAGGCCAAGGTCTTTTATTTGATCGAGTGTTTGTTTCATATTAAGGCGCACTTCGTCCTGAAAATGAAAAAGATAGATAGCGTTTTCAATCAGTAAATAGGTAATTAAATGACCCTCTTTATGATTTCTCTTTAGCTCACTGCTAAGAGAGGGCTTTTTCTGCAAAATAAAATCTATATTCCCAATAAAAGCCAGGTATTGTTTTTCTCGAAAATGAACAGTGCCCTGGATACCAAAACCAGGTATTGTTTGTATATCGGACGTGGGTAAGGGTTTTAATTTTTTTGATTGTGCAAGATTGGTGATCGCTTTTGCTATAGGATGAGAAGAAGATCTCTCTAATGAATAGGCTATTTGCAAGGCAGTCGCGTCATCAAAATGTTCGTGTGCTAAGTACTCTTCTATAATAGAGCAACTTAAATTTCCTGTCGTTAGAGTTCCTGTTTTGTCAAAAGCAAACGTAGTGCATTTGGAAAGAGCGTCTAATATGACGCCTCCTTTTAATAAAATCCCTTTTTTTGTAACGCTACTAATAGCGCTTAAATAGGCAGTCGGTGTTGCAATGATAAGAGCGCAAGGAGATGCTGCAATTAAAAAGGCAAGGGAGCGATAAATAGAGCCCTCTATTCCAGAATAAGGAATATGTAAAAAAAAGGGCAGTAGAGCTGCAAAACATACAGCAAGTCCAATAATACTTGTTGCATAAAGCTGGCTAAATCTATCTAAAATTTTTTGTATTTGAGGTTTTGCTTCTTGTGCTTGCGTAATGAGTTGAATGATTTTTGTAAGAGTAGAATCGGCTGCTACTTTAGATACTTCAATTGTTAGCACACCTTCCAAATTTAAGCTACCTGCTTGGACATCGCTCCCTTTATGTTTAGGAGTAGGGATACTCTCTCCTGTTAAGTGCACTAAGTTAACAGAAGAATTTCCATCTATTACAAAACCATCAAGTGGAATGATTTCTCCCGATTGAATAAGAAGATGGGCTCCTTTTGTTATTTCTTTCACACTTTTTTGATAAATAGAGCCATCTTCATTAACGATAATAGCCATTGTAGGAGCGATGTGATGCAACGATTGAAGGGCTCCTTTTGTTTTGCGAGTAACCATATGCTCCATTGCATGAGAAAGGGCAAAAAGCACTAAAAGCAGAGCTCCTTCTCTCTCACTGCCAATCAAAATAGACAAAAATGCAGCAAGAGTCATGAGTACATCAATATTGATGTTGAATGTTTTGAGATCTTCGATGGATGCAATAAGAGCAGGTGTTCCTGATAAGAAGTATACAAATGATAAAAAAAGCAAGGAGACATTAGGATGAAAAAAAGAAAATCCGTAGGAAAAAACAAGAAAAATAGCAGATAAAATGGACGCGTATAGAGAGTGATTAAATGCCCATTTTCTTGAAGATGATGTTAAAAAAGGGCTGATACTCTCTTCCATACCAGAGGAAAAAAAATCATCGAAAGAAGCAAAAGGCTTTTTATGGAAATGCAGATGCGACATTTAATATACCGCCTTTGTCAGAAAAAATGTCGCAAGTAAGGAGGTAAAAAGTACTGCTAGATCCCAAACAATCATATGTAGCTTATTATTTTTTTCGGTATTGGCTATCATCCAAGACGAGATTAAAGAGATCGTAATTGCTGCAATAATCATCCCGATAGTTTGTAAGAAAAAGGCTAAAAGTAAAATAACAACAGAGGCGCTGATAATACCAAGAAATGCTCCAAAAGCCTGTTTTAGGGGATGTTCATATGATGCTAAATTCAAGCCAAGCTCTTCTTCAAGCATCACATTCAGTAGTCTATTATCATCTGCCATGAGTACCTCTACTACGTCATCGAGTAGTTTTCCTTGCAGTCCCTTTGCTTTATACATTTCTTTCAGTTCAATTTTCTCTTGCTCTCTGTTTGTTTCTATCTCGTTTCGCTCTTCTAAAATAACACGATGTAACTTTTCTAACCGAGACCATCCTATCATGGCGCTGCGACACACTTTCCAAATAATCCATCCAAAAAATGCGAGCCCAAGCATGAGAGTGCGCTGTTTTAGTGAGTACTCACAACCTGTAAAAACAATCCAAAACAGTAAGGCAATAATAGCTGTTTGTTTTGCACTGTCAGCCCCTGCGATGATATGCCCGGGAGCTTCTAGACCATGCGCTGCCTCCGTTGCATTAAAACCCTTTTGTCTTGCCTCTTTTAAATGCAGAGCCGCAGATCTTCCTTTGAAATGGTCGCCATGGCAATCTTGTTTACACATTCTCTAAGACCCCTTTTAGTAAATAACAAAGATCTATTTCATCTTGAACAGCCATAAGTTCTCTTGCAGAGTGCATCGCAAGTTGTGGGATGCCTATATCGATGGTTTCAATACCAAATACTTGAGAAAATAGTGGTCCTATGGTGCTGCCACAAGGCATTTCTGAATGAGATACAAAGGTTTGGCTTTTTAATCCCATGGTATGACATAGCTGTTTAATGATAGAAGATCCATGTGCAGTAGTAGCATAGCGCATGTTAGCATTATGTTTAATGACAATGCCTTTGCCAAGTAAAGGGGGAGATCCTTCATCATACTTTTCTGTAAAATTGGGGTGATAAGCATGAGCGGCATCTGCTGAAACGCAAATCGATTTGGTTTTTAACTGAACATACTCTTTTTCTGTAAGAGATAAATCCATACACACTTGTTTCATAAGATCTTCTGCAAGATGAGACAGAGCTCCTTCCGGAGATCCTGATCCAATTTCTTCATGGTTCCAGAAAATGGCCATTTGTAGCGTGTTTTGTTGCTTTTTAGATTGGAGCATGGCTTGCATTGCAGCATAAGCACTGGATAAATTATCAATACGATAGGAGCTAATTAATTCATGATGATATCCAAGCAGTCTTGGTTTCTCTATTGGCACTAAAAACAAATCAAAGCCAAGCAAGGTTTGAAAATGGATCTGTTTTTTTAAGATATTTTCGATAAAGGTAAGACTATTGATTTCTTCATTGCTAAGGCCTAAAATAGGGCATAAGTGTTTTTGACGATCAATTTTATGACCTGATTCATTCACATTGCGATCTAAATGGATCGCTAGATTTGGTATGATAAGTGGCAAATCATCTAAATGGATCAAGCTCGATTGAAGCTCTTTATCTGTATCTAGATAGTAGATAATACCTGATATGCAAAGGTCCCTGCTCATCCAGGAAGTAAGATAAGGACTGCCATATACTTCCACTCCATGAGATACCATATTTTTTACACTAGTTTTCCCAACTGGTTTCAATTTCAAACAGGGGCTATCTGTATGAGACCCTAAAATGGTAGCTTTTTGCGGTTTGCCTACTGGAGTTTTAAAACACATCACACTTCCATTTTTTTCATAAAAATATGCTCCTCCCGGCGCTATATCCCAGCTATCATTTTCTTGAGATAAAGGAATAAAATCTTGCAAGGCTAAACGATTGCCAATTTCTTGTGCGGCATGAAATGCTGTGGGAGATTTATTTAAAAATGATAGAAAATCATCTATGTTCAAGGGACACCTTTGTTTTTTTATTGAGTTAGTTTCATTCTATGAAAAACAAAGGTGCATTGCAAGGAAATACCGTGGTTAAAAACGTTATTTAATTAATGTTAATCCACCTAGATAGGGTTGTAATATTTTGGGGATATTGATAGATCCATCTTCGTTTTGATTGTTTTCAAGAAGAGCAACCATCAATCGAGAAGTTGCAAGACCAGAGCCATTTAGCGTATGTACAAAATGTGTTTTTCCCTCTTTATCTTTAAATCTAGTTTTAGAGCGTCTTGCTTGGTAATCGGTACAGTTAGATACAGAAGATACCTCATAATAGCGATTTTGACCAGGAAGCCACGCTTCAATATCGACTGTTTTTGCAGAAGCATAAGAGGTGTCTCCTGTGACTAGCAGCATATTACGATAATGTAGATCCAGTTTTTGCAACACCTCTTCAGCAGATTTTAACATTTGCTCAAACATCATTTCGCTATCTTCTGGTTTTGTAAAGCAAAACATTTCTACTTTGTTGAACTGATGTACTCGGATAAGTCCTCTTTCTTGCGATCCGGCAGCTCCTGCTTCTCTTCTAAAACAAGGTGTATAAGAAATATACCTTTTAGGAAGATCTTCACTAGAAAGTATTTCATCAAAATGCAGCCCATTAAGAGCAACTTCAGCAGTTGGAAGCAAATACAGGGGATAATCTTTATCTGTTAGTTTATAAATTTGATGATCAAATTTAGGGAGCTGTCCTGAACCATACATGATAGAGGGCTGTAC
>JACRBE010000012.1 GCA_016213235.1 Chlamydiales bacterium
ATGCGGTTTATACCATACATCAACACTTTCAGGGCTGAGTAAAATAGGAAGATCACCTTTTAAAAAAATTCTTTTTTTACTTGCATAATGATGTACTTCTTTTAGCTGCCCAAACGATAAAAATTGTAAGAAAATGTAAAAATCGCACATTTTTTTATGCTCATGATACAGCTTCGTAATATGAGACGGAGTAGGTTGTTGTATCTCCTTAGGCCAGTCTTCCCAAGGCTGATAATGAAACGTATCTTTTAATACTTTGAATACACTATAGAGATACAGCCAATCATTTTTTTCAATAAACTCTTGGTAGTTCACTTGTTGTTGATACCGTGAAAAAAAACGCTCATAGTATCGATATAAAAAATTAGTTTTTTCTGTCAGTATCTGTTGATATGCAATTTTTTTTGAATCAATAAATGGCTGAAATTGTCCAAAAGGATGATGAATATCATCTGATAAAAAATGAAGCTTGCGTAAAGAGAGATAGATGGGATTGATTGCGCAAGAACTCATCGCATTATAGGGACTTGGATCAAAGGAAGAATCATTGAGTGGCAGCAGTTGGATAACCTGAAATCCAATTTCCCCGCACCAGTCAATGAGAGGTATTAAATCAAAAAATTCTCCAATACCCAGGTTGTCTTTTGTTTTAAGAGATGCCAGCGATAGATTGATACCATGATAAGACAAACCAGATAATAGGGGAGTATTCAAGTTTTTAATCCAAACATTGGTGGTTTTTCCTGTTTGAGTATTTCAAAAGCACCTTCCGGTGCTACCTTTCCCTGATCTAGAGATGTATGCCAGTCGTGAGCTTTATGATAAAATAATAAAAAATGGTCGATAAATGTTTGTGTAGATGCATTCCCTAAAGGCAACGCATGCCAAAGAGCTAGCTGATTTTTTTTCGTAACATAAGATAAGATACCGATTTGATATTGAAAAGAATAGTTCGCTTTTAATCCAGCTTTTAGTACTTCTTCTCGATATTTTCCGGGAGATAGTTCATATACAAATGCACCAAATACGATATGATTCTTTATAGAATCTAGCTCAATTTGAATATCAAATTTATTTTCTATTTTTAGTCTGCAACCACCTTTTACATCAGGAGTAATGGGTACGTTCAGATAATCACTTAAATGCTCTAGAAGATCTTCAAAGGAAATCATGTTTGAATTATCTCCTATTATTCCATCGTATCTTGCGTTTTTCTTTTTTTAGGAGGACTATCTTCATCTTCTTCCTCTTCTTCTTCTAACAAATCTTCCAATTCTGATAAAGCATCGAGCGTCGTTTTTAATAAATCTTGTCGATGGCGATCTGATTTGAACATTTTTGGAGATACATTGCGCAGAGCATCTCTATATTGAGTGAAAATAATGATTTGTGCTAGATATTCCTCTGAAATTCCAAGAGAAGATGCCAGTTTTAAAATCTTATCTGCGGAAGGGTAACGCTCCGCAATTAATTTCATGAATTGATCAGATAGTAACTGAAAGGTGAGCCTGGATGGTAACTCTAGATCGCTTCGCTGAAAAGCCCCACCAATTAAGTTCATACGAGACTGAAAGAAA
This sequence comes from Chlamydiales bacterium, assembly GCA_016213235.1. Classification (GTDB taxonomy): domain Bacteria; phylum Chlamydiota; class Chlamydiia; order Chlamydiales; family JACRBE01; genus JACRBE01. The sequence goes on from JACRBE010000012.1 coordinate 1,578, forward strand.
CGAAATACACCTAAAATAGCCTGCATGGTGCGAGCACTACCAAATAAGTTCTGTAATTCTCCAATAGAAATAGAAGGGCCTTTTGCTTTCATATCACTGCCAAGAGAGTGAAGAATAAAATCAATTACTTGCTTAAGCTTTTCAAAATCGAAGGTTTTTATTAATTCACCAAATAATACTACAGGCTCTCTTGGATTTCCTGTAATATCACGATATAAATCTCTTAATCCTGTTGGCGTGCCAAGCCCTATTTGAGAAAAATTTCTAGACTCTTGAGCAATATTGCGTCCGGCTTTGATTTCTCTTTCAAATAAAGTGTTAAATCTTTCTTTAGTTTTTTTTAATGTTTCATAATGCTCAGATCCGGGAATTGCTGTTTCAACAAGAAAATCAAGTGTATCATCTGTGAGATAATGATCAGCATAGGTGGATTGTATTTTTCTTAAGATATCTTCTGAGGAGTCTCCCTCTTTTATTAACGATCGGATAATAACAAGAGCCTTAGCATTTAACTCAGGGTTGTTTTTGTTAAATTTTTTAGCAGCATCTTCAACGTTTTGAATTGTCTTAGTAACTTGGGTGATTTTTTCGTCTTGCTCTGCCTCTTCAGGATTATAAAAGCTCTCTTCAAATCGCTCCGTCAATGTTTGAAAATTTTTAGTTCGTTGAAAGTAACCAAAAATAGCATCATCACCGTTTTCTTCTAATGTTGATTCAATCGCGTCTTGTGATGCATCAATACTTTCTGTTTGTTTTATAGCCGCTAACTGCTGAGCTTTCAGTTTGTCTGCATTAATGTTCTCAATTCTAGAAATATGATCACTCATACTAGCATCCCTTAGCTAAACTGAATTCTACCAAGTGGTTGTATACGAATTTCTGGTACAACTTCTTGGTGTGAAATAACAGGTAGATCCGGGAACTCTCCTTCGATTAATTTACGAACAAAACGCCTTACATCGATTGCTGTAAGTAATACCGGTGGTTGCCCTCCCGGAGGAGTAGGAGAAATAACAGATCTCATAGCATGTAATATCATTTGTACAGAATCTGGATCTAGAGCTAAATAAGATCCTGCAGATGTTTGCTTAATTGCGCCTCGAACCATGTCTTCGATTTCAGAATCAAGCACATAGACAGATAAAATGGTTTGCCCAAGCGAATACTTATAGCTGATATAACGTTTTAATGAAGATCTCACATATTCTGTCAATAATACCGTATCTTTTTCTGTTTGAGCCCATTCACTTAACGCTTCTAAAATCGTTCTTAAGTCTTTAATGGATATTTGTTCTTGTACAAGGCGTTTGAAAATCTCTGTTAATTTTTGCAGTGGTACTAAACGTGTTACCTCTTTTACAAGATCGGGAAATGATTTTTCTACAAACTCTAAAATCGCTCTAATTTCTTGAATACCAATAAATTCAGATGCATATTGACGATAGAAATAAGAAAGATGTAACATCACCACATCCAGTGGTTCCCAATATTTGATGCTCGATTTCTCTAATACTTCCTTATATTTTTTATCTACCCATAAAGAGGCCTGATTAATACTGTTTTTCGATGCTATATAAGGTAAATTGTACCGTTTTAGATTTTCTTCGGATTCATTTGTTAATAAAAAACCTTCGAGCACTTTTCCTTTTACAAGAGGCACTTCATTTAAGTAGACCGTATAGTCATTAGGCTCTAGTATCTTGGAATCTGTTCGTACATGCACTCCGGGAAATTTAACTCCTAAATCTTGATAGAGAGCATATCTTGTTTTAGGTATCATATCTTCTATAAATTTTGTACTAGATCTGTCTTTTTTTACCAGATCAGATAAATTTTTCCCCATCTCCAAAATTACAGGAAGAGTTAGTGCATAACTATCCGATCCACCTCTTACTACCGTATGACCTTCAATATCGGTTTCGATCATGGCTGCGCCTTCCGCACCCTCCAATAGAGTCGCCTTTTTCGCTTTTTTCAAGCCAACAATGCCGATGCTTAAAATACCTGCTCCCAGAAACAAAAACATGAGGAAGGGAAACCCGGGTACAATTCCCATTGCCAGCACGACAATACCGGCTAGCAGAATCCCTTTATGTTGGGAAAATATCTGTTGGGTAATATCTTTCCCTAAGTTTGCATCTTTCTTTTCACTCGATACACGAGTGGTCACGATACCTGCTGTTAAAGAAATTAAAAGAGAAGGGATTTGAGAAACAAGGCCTCCCCCGATAGACAATAAGGTATATATCTGCGCTGCTTTAAAAGCGCTCATATTGTGGAGCGTCATACCAATAATTAATCCACCAATGATATTAATGATTGCAATGACGATACCTGCGATAACATCCCCTTTTACGAATTTCATCGCACCGTCCATCGCACCATATAATTGGCTCTCTTTAGTAAGAGCTAAACGAAGGTCTCTTGCTTGGTTCGCATCAATGATACCGCTACGCATATCGGCATCAATACTCATTTGTTTACCAGGCATCGCATCAAGAGTAAATCTCGCTGCTACTTCTGCAACCCTCTCGGCACCTTTTGTTACAACGATGAATTGTACGATGGTAATAATCAAGAAGATAACACCACCTACGATAAAACTGCCTCCAACAACGAAGTTACCGAAGGCAAAAATGATTTCCCCGGCATTTGCATTAAGAAGAATTTGTCTTGTAGCAGAAATTTCAATACCAAGACGAAAGAGTGTGGTAATAAGCAAAATAGACGGAAACGCGGACAAATGCACCGCTTTTTGAATATAGAGTGCCACCATGATAAGCGAAATAGAGACTGTCAAGTTAACTGCAATTAAAGCATCAATCACGGGAGGAGGAACAGGTATGATGATCATCGAAATGATAGTGATGACGAAAAATGCTAAGACAATATCGGAAGAGCGAGAGAGAAATCCTAAGACATTTGAATTTCCAAGCTTAGAAAGTAGTCCAGAGCTTTTCATTTAAAGAGCTCCACGTTGTATTCTTTTTCTTCGAGTTTTTTTAACCATTTCAAAATTTCCGCAACAGCTTCATAAGTTTCTTCCGGAATAAAATTGCTAATACTACCTAGTTCATATAATTGGTGTGCTAATGGGATATTTCTCATAATTGGGATATTATTGTCTAAACCTATTTCAATAATTTTCTTTGCCATTTCCCCTTTTCCCATTGTAGCTATCTTGGGAGCCGGATCTTCTTCCGCATTATATTCAAGAGCAACTGCGATATGTTCTGGATTAGTAACGATAGCTTTTGCTCTTCTTGCAGCTCCTGCGCCTTCTTGATATGCGATTTCTTGGGCCCTTTGTTTACGTTTGCTTTTAATATGAGGATCCCCTTCTGTATCTTTATATTCTTGTTTTACCTCAAATTTTTCCATCATCATTTCTTTGGCAAAGGTTCGCTTTTGGAAAGCTAAGTCAAAGACAGCAATCGCAATAAAGAAAATACCCACTCGGAGAATCACTTTCATTAAAAAAGAGCTAAATACAAGCATGGCTCCAATAACTGGTAGATTAATCGTGCCAATGATTTCTCCAATACTGTCATAAACAACAGAGTAAATTAAGATTAAGGCTCCGGTAATCTTGAAAATAGATTTTAACAGCTCAATAAATGTTTTTAATTTAAACATGTTTTTTATGTTGGTTACCGGATTTAATTTTTTGATATCCGGTTTCATCGCTTCCATGGAAAATATTGGTCCAATAATCAAAAAATTCACCAGCACTCCAACACCAGTAACGATAATCATAATCGGCAAGGAGAGAGTTAGTATTAATTCCATGCATTGTGATAAATAAGCGCCCGGTTGACTGGCAATTTGATCGGTCTCTGGTATTTTTCTAAATAAAGAGACCATATAAGCAGTCAATGAACTATAGATAGTTTTAGCAGAAATAAACGTGGCAGCTAAAGAAACAATAAAAGTAAAAGCTGCTGGAAAATCTTTAGATTTAGCAACTTGTCCTTTTTTTCTTGCATCACGCAACTTCTTCGGGGTCGCTTTTTCGCTTTTTTCTGCCATAACAGGTGATTCTAGGATTTAAGAATAAAATCACAGAGTATCGTAGACAAATCTTCGACGCAAGAAAATAGATGTTATTTATTATGGTAAAATAAAATTACATCTCCATCTTGTACAATATAATCTTTTCCTTCCGATCTTGCCTTACCAGCCTCTTTTGCAGCAGCTCTTGTTTTATATTTGGTATAATCTTCATAAGATATGACCTCGGCCCGGATGAACCCTTTTTGTATATCACTATGGATTTTACCTGCAGCTTCAGGAGCGGGGAGACCTTTATGGATGGTCCAGGCTCTTGTTTCGATCTCACCTGTTGTTAAAAAGGTAATGAGACCCAGCGTATAAAAAGAGGATCGTATCAGCCTTGTAAGTCCCGGCTCTTGTAGTCCCACACTTTGCAAAAATTGAAGCCGCTCTTCATCAGATAATGCAGAGAGCTCTTCCTCAAATTTTGCACAAATAGGAATGACTTGGGCTTTTTCCTTCTGCGCATGTTCTCGTACCCGTTTTACATACTCATTTTCCATAAGAGGAATGTCTTCTTCCGCAACATTTGTTAAGTAAATAACAGGTTTTTGCGTAATGAAATTATATGGTTTGATGTGCTCTTGTTCTTCTAGAGTTAAAGAAATAGATCGTACAGGCTGATTTTGATTCAAGTGATCAGAGACTTTTTTCATGGTGTCGAGTACCGGTTTAAACTCTTTACTTGATCTGGCCTGCTTTTCCAGTTTTGCCATTGAATTCTCAATCATCTGCAGGTCAGCAAGTATCAGCTCTAAATTGATCACTTCGATATCAGAGATGGGGTCTATTTTCCCTTCCACGTGGATGATATTATCATCGGCAAAGCAGCGAACAACATGAACAATTAGATCGGTTTCTCTAATATTAGATAAAAACTTATTACCAAGCCCCTCTCCTTTAGAAGCCCCTTTGACAAGTCCTGCTATATCCACAAATGTTACCGGAGCATAAACGATCTTGTGGCTACCGGATAATTTTGATAATTCCCTGAGTCTTGGATCATCCAACTCTACAATACCAACATTTGGATCTATGGTACAAAAGGGGAAGTTGGAAGCGGGTATCTGATTTCTGGTTAATGCATTGAACAGAGTCGATTTGCCAACATTAGGAAGACCTACGATTCCACAAGAGAGTCCAGACATAATAAAAATCCTTTATTTTTTGAATAATAATAACATGATTAATTGTTTTTTTCCCTATGTGATTTTTTGATTTTCTTGCCTTTACTTAATTCTGCTTCTATTTCTTCAATGGTTGGTAGTTTTCCTTTAAGTTCTTTGGGTAGTTTTTCCATAAAATTCACTGTATAACTTGAAACTCCAATAGGACTTTTGAGATTGCTAAGAGCATATTCAGCGGTGATTTTATTCTTATCCTTACATAAGATGATGCCAATGGTTGGATTATCTTCCGGTTGTTTGAGTAAGCGGTCCACAGCTGTCAGATAAAAACTGACCTGACCAACATCAGTTGCTTTGAATGGACCCGCTTTCAGTTCAATCACGATGAAGCATTTTAACTTGAAATGGTAAAATAAAAGATCTATATATGAATCTTCACCACCAACTTCAAGATGGTATTGTCTTGCAACAAAAGCAAAACCCTGTCCTAATTCCAATAGAAATTTTTGAAGATGATCGATTAATCCCTGTTCGATTTCTTGTTCATGAGCTTCGGTAGATAATGTAAGAAAATCCAAACAATAAGGATCTTTTAAGGATTCTACAGCCAGGTCAGAATGAGGTTCTGGTAATGTTAAAGCAAAGTTATTAACGGCCTTTCCTTTGCGCTTATGTAATGCAGATTCAATCCACATGACTAATGTATTTCTGGACCAGCCATTTTTGATTGCTTGTTCAGCATACCATAATCGTTGATCATTGTCCTTTAACTTTGTAATCAAAACAATATTATGTCCCCATGGAATACGAAAAATAGGTAAAAAATTCAATTGTCCAACAGCTTGTTGGACAATTTCATAAGCTAGATAAAAAGATCTCATATAGAATATGTTCGATCTTGAGAATCCTGCTATCCCTGGGAAAGCTTTTTGTAGATCGATGCCGATGCTATCAACAGTCTTGGAACCCCATTTTTCTTTCCGATGTCGTTCAATAATAGTTTTGCCAATATCCCAATATAACTTGATAAGCTCCTCATTTACGGTCAGGGTAGCTTTGAGCTGAGCATTCCTAATTTTTTCTTTCAGTTCACTCAAAAGTTCACTGTAGCCATCCAGTATTATGGGATTGACTTTAGCCTTGACTAAAGAAGTTTTCTGCTTTTTTGTCATGAGCTATCCTAATCTTTGCATTGGACCATCTGGTTTTACAATATTGACGTTTAGATGAATAGTGTAAAAGGGGAAATTGGAAGCGGGTATCTGATTTCTGGTTAATGCATTGAACAGAGTCGATTTGCCAACATTAGGAAGACTTACAATCCCACAAGAGAGTCCAGACATAATAAATCCTTTATTTTTTGGATCATGATAGCAATTAAATGCTTA
>JACRBE010000011.1 GCA_016213235.1 Chlamydiales bacterium
GTTAATGATGTAAATAGCATCTGAATAGTTGTGGACTCTATTGGGGGTATATCTCTTATGTGCTTTTCGGAGTATAGGAATCCAAAAGCAAAGAAAAACGCCATTAATACTACAGCAAAGAACCCAAAGACATTCTTTATTTCCATTGAACTTAGCATGGGAAGAAATGTAATAACAAGTCCAAGAAATCCGATGAATATACATAAGACGTGTCTTCTAGAGATATCTCTTTGCTGAAATAGAGAGTAGGCAATCAATATGGTAAAGATGGGAACAGCTCCCTCAATAATAGCAGCAGTAGAACTATCTACAAATTGCTCTCCTGTTGCACATAGAGCAAAAGGAATAGCATTTAAATAAAGCGCAGTTGGTAGCAGCTGTTTTGTATAGGCAAAATAGGGGATTACTTTGATCCTTTTTATAAAGGAAAAAGCAATAAGAGTAAGTGCTGCAAACAAGCAGCGTACCATCGTAAATGTTAAAGGGTGCAATGTTTCTACACCGATTCGAATAAATAAAAAAGATGGAGCCCAGAGAAGTGCTAAAAAAAATATACCTGGGAGCTCTTTATTTTTAATCATACAAATCTCCCTTGTTGAGGGAATCACTACTATAGTGGATTATGCAGTAGGAGAGGTTTCTAGAATATTATTTTCATCCGCTTTTTCGGAGAATTGTTTGTTAAGAGATCTAATAGACAACATCCAACCAACCACCGTGATAAGAACAACCGGTATAAGGTAGGGGGTGATAGAAAGAACAGATCCACATCCAATTAAATCAATTAATGCAATCTGAATCCAGGCAGATCCCGACTTTCCAAGTCTGGATCCAACCACATCAATCGACGCTTTTCCTTTAATTTTCTCTTCATTAGAAAGCGGGATATAGGCCATTTCTTTGGTAGGATCAAAGAAAGAGTACTTTACCATTTTGCTTGATATGTTTTGAAAAGCTCCAAAAAGAACGATAAATAGTAGAGGGGAGATGCCGAGCATGGATTGAATATAGGGTCCAAGAGAGTCTTGCTTTAGTACTAAAGCAAAGAAGGTAAGTCCGGTGACCCCAATTACAAATGGAGTTATTTGCGCTGTAAAGTGCCACCCTTTGCTCCGAATAATGCCGCCGCAAAACAAAAGCGAGGTGAAAAAGGCTGTAACTCCAACTAGTGAAAATACAGAGGCTGTAAATGATTGAAAGTCTGCCGGATTAGGGTATAATAGTTTTACCTCTGCTTTCCAGGTTACTTCGATTAAATTAATAGCAAGTCCATAGCCGACAACAAGTATTGCAATAAACATCAAATATTTGGATCTTGCTATATGTTTTAAGCTTTGCCTTAAAGATAACTTTAATTTCTCTTTTCGCTCTATTAATTTTTGCGGATCATAAAACCGTTTATCTGTAAGAACATATTTATTAGTCCACCAATATATTGCTATGCTTAGCAACCCTATGATGAAGGCGACACCTGTGAGTATCTGAATGGTATAGAGAAAGTCTACGTTGACATACTTTCTTGTGATGAAATAGACAAATGGCCCTGTAAGGATAGGTCCTAAATTTCCTGCTGCTATATAGATGGTATAGGTTCGCTTCGCTTCGCTAACAGAAGAGACATCATTAGCGAAACCCCAAAAGATAAGGAGAATCACCATGCTACCCCAAAGCTCTGCAGTGACAAAGAGTAGAGAGTGTATCCAGTTGCGATAGACAGAGACCCAGTGCTGGATCCGTGCGCCAAAGGTATTAATTAGCCAGTCAGAGGTTTGATTAGGGGAAAAGAAATCAGCGTAAGGACAGAGGATAAACCCATAAGCCACGATGATAAGTAGGAATGTGCCCATGGTAATATAGAAGAGAGTGGTTTTCTTTACGTAGTTAGACAGCTTAGAATAGGAGAGCGATGCGATAATCGCAATGGGAAGTACAATCCATCCCTTTAAAACCGGTATCGCTTCTGCTCCAGCCCCTTTGGAGGTGACTACCATGGTATCTTTTAAACAGGTAAGTATCCCATAATTTAAAGAGAACAGAAACTTCATTAAGATCAGAGGTAGAAATTTTTTCAACTCGAAGGAGTGAATGGGCCAAATCCTATCGCGCCATTTTCCAAAACTTTGTTGAATACCGCTCATGGTCCTCCGTTAAAATTACATCTGCTCAAATTGAAGCGAGTATAGCACTAGTCTATTACTGTGTCAAATTAAAGAAGGAATTCGAAGCTGGATTGCAAGGGGGCTAAAATTTTTGTTTGAATATCAGGATGTTTAATTTGCTCAAAGTCTATCTTTTTAGAGCATTTTTCATGATCTACTCTATTTTTGTTCATGGTATGGTGAGCAAATTCTTTAGAATAAACAATTAAATTCAATTCGTAATCCGCAGAGGATGTCATGCTTGTATATCCAATATTAGAGCTGCCGGTAAAAAGGATATTGTCATCTATAATAATAATTTTTTTATGAAGAGTCACATTATCGCACTGAAATTCAAAAATCTCTATATTTTTTTTATCCACACCTTCAAATAATTTCTGATAATTTCGTTTGGACAGAGCTACAAATAAAAAGTTTTGCCCGGGGGATCTTTTTTCATCAGAATTCGTCACGAGTGTAATATGGACTCCTCTGTTTGAAGCATCTACCAATGCTTTCAATAGTTTTTTTGAAGGATGAAAATAAAGATGATTAATATAAATAGACGATTTAGAGCTCTTTATTTCGTGGATTAATTTTTCATAAAAGGAGTCTTCTTGCATATCAGGACCAGATAAAAAGGCGCCAACATCAAGTGACCCTACTAGTGGAAGAAGCTCTTCGAGTTCGGTGTTTTTTGTGAACCAATCACCTGGCTGTTGCAAGTCTTGTATGGCAAAATGAGATGCTCTATAAACGATTTGCCATTTTGTGATTAGTTTGAGCAAGTCGATATATAATTTCTTTCCTATTCCATCTGGATGATTCGAAGAAAAACAAAAGTCACAATCTCTAAATGCCATTGCAGCTACTGCATCTTGAGTAAGTTTAAGGTAAAAAGGGACTAGTTTATCAGGAATAGGTTCATCACCACGAAAGGTGTTCCATCTATCTACAATACCGGAGCCTCCTATGATGAAATAGGACCCATCATCAATGACTAAGGCTTTGATATGATTACAGCTAATTTGTATTTTTTTCCTATCCGTTAAAATGGAGATGTTTTTTTCTCTTGTAATGACTACTTGAAACTGATCGGGAAAGAGATGGGAGAGGTGTTTTATTTTCCTTTTATTTTTATCTGTGAGCCAGATATCGGAGGATAAAAGATAGACTTTAAGAGTGTCTATTTGTTTAAGCCTAGACTTGATCAAGTCCAGATATTTATCAAAGACATCTCCTCCACAATAACATCCGGAAATAATGATATTATGCTTTGCCTTTTCGATTAATTTGAACTTTAGCTCGTTTGATTCAATAGAATCTTTCGTGCAATACCCTTTGCAGTCATCCAGATAAATGCTATTTGCTTTGGATAAATGCGCTGGATAAATAGATTGTTCTATCGCTTTAATCTCTTCTTGTTGAGAGGTTTGTATTTTTATAAATCCTTTGAGCCCAAGCAGTGTAAATGGGGCTAGCGCAATGATAAGAAACATTATTACAGGGCTAAAAGGTATGAGAAAAAAAGCGGCAACAACCATAAAACATGTTTTTATTTTTATTAATTAAAAATTAAAAAAACTTTTGCAAGTGTTTTTTTTGATGCTTTACTATCTTAATGGGAGATAGCAGCGCTTTTTATTTTGATGGCATCATATTTTCTATGCAAGATTTAAATTAAAGCTTTATCCAGCCTTAAGAAGCCATCTAAATACCACTGCTATCTTGGAATCTCGTCTTTCTTGTTTTTTATAAAAAAAATTAAAACAATTGAAATTAATTTGTTTTTTTTCAAAATCATATAAGAAAAAACAATAATGCAAATAACTAACTTTAATACACCTGTCGTTTTTGGGTCGTATAAACAATGCGGAGGTAATTGATGATGTCGATCCATAAGAGTATTATCCTGTCTAGCTGCAGAATCGCTCTATTTCTATGGTCGAAACAATAGTCAAAGTTGTTTCCTATTTTACCGTGATTATCCCACTTATTGTATTTGTAGCAAAAATTATACCAAGATCGATGTATGATTTTGTAATACCTCCTGCAATAAAACCACTTTTATCTGAAGATGATATCAAAGCTTTAAAAGATGCGGCAGCAAATGGTCGTAGCGATGAGATAATCGACTTACTTACAAAAAGGAGATGTCTTTGTTTTTTATATAATCTACAATCTTTTTATTTAAATTTAATTTGCTTTTTAAAAATCTAAAAAATAGCTTTAAGTTAAAGGGTATAATAAAATTACTAGAAGAGTATGTTAAAACAGCGATCACTGGCCAGCCTTGAAAAAGGAATCGTTTATGTTTCGATTGCCTCCATTTTTGTGGCTCTATTTGGCTTATTCGTAAAACTTGGAATGGGAATCTCTTCTATTCCTCTTTTGGTCTTTTTACGCTTTTTCATCCCTTTTCTTCTCATTATACCATGGATCATGTACAAAGGTGGAAAGAAGATCTTTATCACCCAGTCCAATTTAAAAGATCAGATAGTCCGCTCCAGCTTTGAGGTTTTTGTTCAATTTTGTCTCTTTTATTACCTCGCCAATGGCTCTCTTTTAAATGGTGTGATGCTTTGGAATACAGGCCCTTTATTTATACCCATTCTTTCTCTTGTGTTATTTAAGCAACATGTTAGCAAAATCACATGGTTTAGTATTTTTGTTGGGCTCGTTGGAGTTATTTGCATTATTAAACCAACCAACGGTATCATCGACAATTTAAGCATATATGGAATACTGGCAGGTGTCGGTATGGGGGTATCCCAAGTGATTTATGGGTTAACCGTGCATCGATATAAGACGATAGAAAATCTATTTTATCTCTATGGAGTCTCTTCTTTTTTAAGTGGTATTGTATTGTTTGTCAGCGCTTTTTTCATTCATGAAGAGCTAATTAGGGCTTGTAAGCAATGCTTTGGTTATGGGTGGTTGGAACTCTCTTATACGTTAATGCTTTCTATCTGTTCTATCATCAGTCAAACGCTGCGCGGTGTGGCATATAAACATGCAAAACCTGTCAGCCTGGCACCTTTTTTATATTTTTCTGTTGTTATAGCAGGATTTTTAGATTGGCTTGTCTTTGACAGATCGCCAAATTTTTTATCTATTGTTGGAAGTTTATTGATTATTTTAGCATCATTTCTAAAATGGACCTTTACCATCAACAATAAAAATACAGCAGCCCCTCTTGAATAACCAGATCCAGCACAAGGCATTTTTCAAACAGGCTTTTCATTTTTTAAGTGGCACTTTAGTTAGCCGGCTATCCGGGCTGGTTAGAGATGTGACCATGGCTTTTTGTTTTGGTACCACCTCACAAATCGCTGCCTTTTTTGTGGCATATCGTCTTGCAAATGTTTTTCGCAGGCTTTTTGCAGAGGGAGCCTTATTAACAGGATTTGTTCCTTACTATCAATCTATAGCAGTGCATTCAGAAAAAAAAGCCGCTTATTTCTTCAGAGACCTTCTAACTTCTATTGGACTATTTTTGATCTTGTTTATTGCAGTAATAGAATTTGTATTTTATCAAACCTCTCACTTGTTTAATGCCGATAATTATTTTATTTTGCAGCTCTCTTCTATTATGTTCCCTGCTCTATTATTTATTTGCTTATTTGGACTGAGCAGTAGCCTGTTGCAATGTAAGGGAAAATTTTTTCTGACAGGACTGATGCCTATTGCTTTCAATGTTGTTTGGATTGTTTGCGCGCTAATTGTGAAAGATCTACCGTTATCTAAAGCTGTTGAGCTGCTTGCCTTTGGTATATTGTTAGCATATTTTTTTCAGTTTCTCTTTATTGCAATACCAACATTTTTTAGTTTAAAAGCTACGCTGTCTGTATCAGAGTGGTTATCTCCCTCTTTCTTTTCATCTGATGTAAGAAGCTTGATCAAACCCTTATTTGCTGGTGTTATTGGGGTAGGGGCTATGCAAATCAATAGCGCGCTAGATGCTGTTTTTGCAAGAGCTGCATCGTTAGAGGGGCCCGCTTATTTAACATACGCTATTCGTATACAGCAGCTTCCTCTAGCATTGTTTGGGGTTGCAATTGCCACGGCGCTTTTGCCTATTCTTTCAAAAAAATTTGAAGAAAAAGACTTCCCTTCTTTTAATGATATTCTGACTATAGCCCTTAAAAAAACGCTTTTATTAATCACATTCTGTATGTTTGGCATTTTCTCTCTTGGATTTGTTGGCATTAATATGATCTATGCAAGAGGAGATTTTGGCGCACTCTCTGTTATCAATACAGTGAGATGTCTTTGGATGTATGGCGCAGGTCTTCTTCCCATGACGCTTGTATTGATACTAGCTCAAGGATTTTATGCACAAAAAAACTATAACATTCCCATGCAAGGCGCTCTTTTATCTGTAGTTATCAATATTATACTAAATGCCGCACTGATTTTTGTGTTTCATCTTGGGGCAGAATCTATTGCGCTGTCAACTGGCTTTGCTGCGCTTGTTAACTATATATATATAGATAACAAAATGAAAAAAACTAGCCTATTTCAAGTGCGAACCTCTTTTTTTCTATTAACCGTTAAGTTATTGATCATTGGCATTATCAGTGGATTCATTACTCAACTAGTAGGGTATCACTATCTAGCTGATAAAACAGTGGACATTTTTCTTGGCAATACATCTACCATCATTTATAGCAATCTCATGCAGCAACTCTACTGTTTTATAACGCTTGCCTCTTTATATAGTGTTAGTTTCTTTGTATTAGGAATCTGCTTCCATATTACAGAAATACGATCTTTGCTAGATTACGCAATAATTAAATTAAAAAAATCAACCATCATAAAACATGTTGAATAAAAAATTTTTTAATTTTATGTTGCGATTAGGACATTTAAACTTAGCAAGTTTTTATTCATGGAACCTTTAACGAATCGTTTTGCCAGATTTGATGAGAGAGTCTCCTCATTGGAGCATTCTTTAGACGAATATAGGGAACTCGCATCTTCTTTATCTCCAGATTCGCCGACAGATAAAGCTGTTATGGATAGAATCTTTTCTACTACAGTAGGCTTGCAGCAACTTGGGAAAACAGCAAGTTCTATAGAAAGGGATTATGCTGCTTATGCACAAAGCATTGATGAAAGAACTCTTAGCGAAGATGAACTGGCTACGAAAAGAAGAATAGAAACTTTTCTAAAATCTTCACAACGCGTATTACCATTATTTAGAGAGAGTGGTCAGCTTTTGCTGACCTGTGCCATGCAAATCGATGAGGTAGTCAAACGGGAGCATCTTGGTGGAGATGTTTTTCTACCTCGCACTACAGTGGCAATGACAAAGTTATCTTTAGTAGAACGTGTGACAATTGAGCGTGGTGAAGAAATAGGCATTGGTAGTGAAGGCAGCGTTTATAAAGCAGGTATACTTGGCAGGTCGATTATAGCTAAAGCATCACATCTGCCTTCCGGTAGAGAAACGTTGAGAGCCGGGGCTGTACATGTGCTGTCTTTAGGACCTCGTACGACTCTGCCAAAAATTGAGCACATGGATCGTGATTCTATTTATATGGAGAGAGGAGAAATATCTTTACTACAGGCTGTAAGCTCACCAGAAAAAAGAAGAGAAACAATCAGATCTCTTATTCCCATTACAAGGGATTTAATCGGCAACCTTTGTGAATTACATGAAAACGGTCTTGTACATAGAGATCTGTTACCGGTTAATGCAATGATCTTTCCATCTACCCATCCACTACAAATGAAACGCACTGCTATTATCGATTTTGATCGATCTATACTTTCACGAAATCCTGCTGATCAGGCAAATGATCTTAATGGGATGAACTATATTATATCAACCATACTGACACAAGAAAAAAACAAAAATACGGGTGGTGGCAATACCAATGATCTTAGTGGGATAAACTATGTTATATCACCCATACTGACACAAGAAGAAGAGGAAAATACGGGTGGTGGCAATACCGCTGTTGATACCGTTTCTGAAAGGGAACAGATTGAATTGTTAGGCTCCGGTGCATTGGAAGATGAGTTAATGCTGGAAGGAAAAAGCGATGCTCAAGAAATTTTAATTAATCTTGGAAGAGATGCTTTATCCGATGATGATCGAAGGTTAGCCGGAAAAAACTTAACACAACAATGTTTGAATAAAGGGATAGAGGAGTTTACCAGAATTAATGGGAAAGAAGCATTAATAGCTCTTTTTATGAAAAAGGGGAGAGACCGCTATGATGCTACTCACTCACCGGAGGAAAAAACAATACATATTCAGGAGCTTGGCGCCAGAAGTTTGGCACTGCTCCAGGAAATTCAGAGGCAAACCAGTTATGCCAATATTATCCATGATCCAAGTGCCAGACGAATTTTAGATCTTATTCCACCATCCAGACTAGATGAACTGTTGATTGTTTAGATTTCATTTGTATTTTTTATCCATAGCCATTACGTAGAAAGTTTACATGGTATCGAGTTCCTTCTAAAACAAGCGCTGTAGCCAAAGATCTTTATCAAACATTTGGTTTTATTCGAAACGAGAGGATCGAAGAAGTAGAGCAATCTGTGTAGTGCCCAAAAAACCATCCTCTCCTAGGAGAAACAGTCAAAAACACTGAAGTCAGGAACCAAATATATAAAAACTATTGAATAAAAAAAATTCTAACATTACTTTGCAGTTAAATAATCTGAAATTAACCGGGTTCTTATTCATGGAGTCATCTACTAATCGTTTTACAAGGTTTGAAGCAGCAGCAGAATCTTTACAGCAGAATCTAGAGAGCTACCAAAAAACTCTTACCTCATTAGAAGTTCGTGTATCGGAAGCCTACTCTATTGCAAGGCCTATGCAACATTTGAAACAAGACTTTGATCGTTTAAACAGAGAGTATACAGCATATTGTTGTGCCATTAATGGAGAGACACTTTCGCCGGAGGAACAAACCTCAAAGGAAAAAATCGAACGATTCCTAAAAACTTCGTTAATAGCATCAACTGCTCCTTTTGCTGTGTCAAGCGCGGAGATTATGATAGATTGCGCTGATGTAATTAACAACGTTATCCTAGCAAGTGGTTTAAGTGGGCGGGAAATTTTTTTACCGAAATCCACAGTGGAATTAGCGAAAAGATCGCTAAAAGGACGCGTCACAATAAGTTACGACAGTCGGTTGGGTCGTGGAACACAGGGAACTGTCTTTAAAGCAGATATGCTAGGACGGTCTGTTGCCGCTAAAAGACCTGACCCCGGGTCAAGGGAAGCGGTATTGCGCGGAGCTGTTATGGTACTTTCGTTAGGCCCTCAAACAAATGCACCAAAAATTGAACACATTGAAAAGGATGCTGTTTATATGGAACAGGGGCTAGTGTCTTTAGACAAAGTCCTAGGAGATCGTAAAAGTCACGAACAAGCAATAAAGTCACTGGTTTCAACTACGAGAAGTCTTTGCTCCAATTTATGTGAACTGCATGAACATGGTATGGCGCATTTAGATGTTGGTCTTCAAAATGCAATGATGTTTCCATCTTCTCATCCCTTAGAAATAGAACGAGCTTCCTTTATTGATTTCGACCGAGGTAAAACATCAGCTATGCTAGATGAACAACAGACAGACATTCGTGGATTGGAAGAGATCATACAAGACATGCTTACTGAAGCAGTCGGATATACTCCAATTTCAAGAGAAGAGCGTGTTACAATTCTTGGACGTGGTGCATTTGAAGAAGAGCTTATGCTGATGGGAAGGGGGGGGCTCATGAGGACTTAATAGGGATTGGAAGAGGTGCTTTAACCGATGATGAAAAAACATTAGAAGGAGATGCTCTTACTCAAAAATGTTTGGATAGGGGAATTGAGACCTTTACTAATCGGCATGGGAAGCAAGCGTTGATATCTCTTTTTATAGAAAAAGGGAGACAACTCTACGATGCTACACATGATGCAGCAAAAAGAGACAGTCGTATTCAGGAGTTAGGGTCTTCTAATCTGATGTTATTAGAAACAATTTGCAAGAAAATCAATTCAAGAAATCCGCCTTCTGCGCAACAAATTTTAAATGCTCTTCCAAAATCAAGACTTGATGAACTATTGAAAATTTAAAAAAACCTTGAGATTTCATTTGCATTTTTTATCAATAGATATTATGTAAAAAGTTTACACAAATGAAGGTGCATGGTTTATCATGCGAAATATATCTCATATTTGTTGCTTACTTATTCTACTTACAGGTTGTCACATCTCTCCAAGACTAGCTTTAAAGGGGGCTGGCGGAAGAAATGCTTACAATATGGCACTTCAAACAACTAGTAATGAACAACTTTTATTAAATCTTGTTAGACTGCGATATTGCGATTCACCCTATTTCTTGAATGTAGACAGTATCACTACTCAATTTACATTTGGAGCTGGACTTTCTACTTCTATACCAATACCTGGATTCGATCAGGACAATCCTGGAGTATTTGGGGGGGATGTTAGCTGGAAAAATCAACCCACGATTCAATACACTCCTTTAGAAGGAGAGGCATTTGCACAACATTTGCTGCAACCCATTGATCTGATGCTCATACAATATCTGGTTTATTCCGGATGGGATGTCGATCGTATTTTTAAATTAACTGTGCAGAGTTTAGATGGTATTGATAATATACCAACTGCAGCTGCCTTTATGCCGGAAAAGCTACCGCAATTTGAGCAGTTTTATGAAATTACAAAACTCATGCGCAAACTACAACTGTCCGGTGATCTGCAAATAGGAGCAAAATCAAATCATCACATTGATGATAAACAAAAAGAGAAAAACGATGATTATGGAGCATTAAGAGGATCTTCGCTGCAGATATCTTTTTCCACTGCTTCAGAAGAGGGGAGACGTCTTTGTGAACTATTGCCGGGATCCTCTTCTTTTGATGGAAGATGTATTTTGGACATGAACCTTGGATTTATGGATAAGCATAAGACCGGTATCATGCCAAGGTCTATTTTATCTTGTATGCATTACTTGAGTCTTGGCGTAGATGTTCCTAAAATACACCGCAGCATGGTTATCCATACATTAAGCGAAGAGAATGCGCTGATAGATTGGAGCAGTGTTATCGGATCGTTAATGAGCATAAAGTCCAGTAGAAGATACCCACAAGATGCTTATGTAACGATCAAATACAAAGGTTACTGGTTTTATATTAGCGATTTTGATCTGAATTCAAAAAAATCATTTGCTCTCCTGCAAGGTCTTTATAATCTTCAAGCAGGTGGCACCCCTAAAACAGGACCCATCCTCTCTATACCCCTTGGGAGATAAAAAACTGTTTTTTAAACGAAAAACAGTTAATCTATTGCTCTTTTACAAGAGGGACTTTTAAATCCACATATATTGGAGCGCATCCAGAGTCTTTACTATAAAGTAAGAGTCTATAAAACAGATACATCATCAGTTGTTGATTTTGCACGAGATATTTGCAATCAAATGACCCGGCCACTTAATATTAGTTTGTTCTTGGCAGAAGAGAACAGAAACCCAAAGCCTGTATGGGAAATCCGAGCACAATCAGTTGTTGTCATTTTTTTGCCTTCTGCTTTTTTCGCTGTAGGAAAGATGTCTCGAGAACAAGCATCTAATCAGTCAAGGCCAGAATCGCTAGAAGAGGAGGTATTAAAATTACTTCAAAAATGCCCATTGTCAAAAGCCGAACTATCTAATAATTTAGGACATAAACACATTTCCGGAGGGTTAAAAAAAACACTTTATAGTTTACTTAAACAGGGTAGAATTGCCTACACCATCCCTGACAAGCCAAATAGTAGATTGCAAAAATACAAAGTTGTTAATAAGACTGCTTTTCCGGAATAACCCCACGGATGCCACCTTTGGGATGTTTCACATCATTCTGATATCTAGGTATTACGTGTACATGTAGATGGTGAACAGATTGACCAGCTGCCCTCCCACAGTTAATGCCAATGATATTAATGAGTATGTTGGAAATTGGGAGTTTTTCGGAGATATAACCGGAACCACTATTGATCTTGGAGCTTTGAAGGTCTTGTGTTCTTAGCTTTCTAATAGTTAAATTTTTAATATATTGTTTTAGTTAAGAAACATAACATAAATTATCAGACGTATTAAATGGTCGTGAGGATCGAAAGAACCTTGTTTCACAACTCACCAATCCAATTCCCATGGTGAATGGTAGCCCCCTATGTCAGCGTAGTTGTCTCATAATGTGTATAAAGAAACCTTTTTATTAGATATTTTATAAAGATTTCAGTTAAAACCAAGAAGTGACGACAAAACAAAGGGTAACCATTATGCTGATTATAGAAATAGTGTTGTATGTACTAGTTGGAGCAACAGCTGGATTTTTAGCAGGACTTCTTGGCATTGGTGGCGGTATCGTAGCGATACCCTGTTTATTTGCTATTTTCAGATGGTTAGACATATCTACCGATTACTTAATGCAAATTGTAGTAGCCACTTCATTAGCGTCCATGATACTCAACACGCTTGCAGCTTTAGTGTCACAACAAAGACGCCATAATATCGATTGGAATCTGTCGTTAAAAATAATTTTTGGAATTGTTGTTGGATGTTTTGCAGGCGCTAAAATAGCGCTGGATATTCCATCAAATTTCTTAAAAGCTATCTTTGGTATTTTTATGTGCCTTCTTGGAGCTTTCTTATATATTAGATCTAAGAAAGTTTCTGATAAGGAACCTGAAATCCCCTCTTTATTACCTACCCTGCTTATTGGATTTGCAAATAGTTTTATTGCAACTATTTTAGGTATTAGTGGTGGTATTTTAATTGTACCGATTTTACAATCCATTCATATCCCAATCAAAAAAGCCATCGGCATCTCTTCTGCTACCAGCTTTGTAACGGCTCTGGCCGGCACTATTGCTTTTATCACCTTCAACCAAGAGGTTCCTAATATGCATCAACATGTAGGGCTTATTTACTTACCAGCATTTATTTGCATCAGCCTTACAACGATGGTTTTTGCGCCACTTGGGGTAAAAGTATCTCATCATCTTCACTCTACTAAACTGAAAAAGATCTTTGGGCTTGTTGTATTCTTTGCAGGTCTTTATATGATCATACAGATCTAATAGGCTCGATTGAATTGCTTTGCTCTTTGTCAAGTACGTTGACTGCATGTTTTTTTTGTATCTCTTCACAAAAAACAGAAAGATGCTGAAGCAGTTCTTCAAACGACTTTTTTGCAATTTTTGATTCGGGAAATTTCCAATCTTTAATCTGGCGCAGCGATAGCCCATTTTCAAGAAGTAGTCGTTTAAAAGCCATGAGATGTAAATCTTGGTCTTGGCAGCATTGATGAGCATCAATTGCTGCTTCAAATAATTCTTGATGTGTAGAAGCTACTAGTCTTTTTTTAAATAGGTAGTCGGTAGATATCCGATAAGAAATCTTTACAGGCCCCTTTGTTATAGAGGCTTTATCAATTGCTTCTTTACATTCTTGCGAAGAGAGTTGCTCCATTTTTTTAGACATCGATCCAAAAGGGAGCCGAAAACCTTTTAATTTTTCACGAACAGTCCCCTCTTTTGCATCGAAATTATGCAGAGATTTAAGGCCTTGCTGATAAAAAATTATAGCAATTTTTTGAGCAAATTCTTTTAATTTTTTTAAATCTTCTTCGGACATGCCCTACAGAAATTATAGTTAATGAAAAGAACTTAATATAATCTTAACATTTAACTCAATATATTTTTACAAAGCGCTCACACATCATATTGCAGCCCATCTATAATTTCTTGAATTTGTCTGCGATCTCCTTCCGATAAATCTTTCTTTCGTTTTTTTAACATTTCACAAAGTGCTTTCATCTTTTCAATGGTTATTTGATTGCCACTTTTTCTTCTTTTATCATGCTCTGGTATGGGCAAGTGTTCTTTGATTAGTAAAATCAGATCATCTGGTTTTTGATCCAGGTAGTTTTGAATAATCGATACTTTTTTATCGATTGGAGCTTGTCTATTGCATAAGCAATACGCTGCTTTTAGTGGCATCCTTTTCAAATGAGTTTTAAGTTCAAGAGAGGGCAATTCATGATAAAACTCATAATATCTTAAAATATTATAGGCGGTTCTTTTTGAACCAAACACCCTCTCTATCCATTTTGTAAAAGTATTTTGTCCATCACCGTAATTCTTTAAAAGATCTCTAACTTGATAAATCCTCTCTCCTATTAAGAGCACTTGTTGTTTGTGAATAGCTTTAATTTCTGCTGTAATCGATACAAGCTTTTGAAAATCCTCCCCAACCTCTTCTTCGGTTAATTTTCCCGGTTGATAGCTCTCAAAGAGCAACAATTCTAAATCCTTACTCTGATCTGGATCAAGTGGTATTACTTGAAATACTCGCTCGAAATATCTTTGTCTCATCAAAACATCTGAATTAATTACATGCGTCATAACCTACCTTTAGCAATGTTTTAAGAAGGTTTAATATAGAAAAAAAAAGAAAAAAATCCAGCAAAATTGCAATTTCTTCTTGAAAAGTTATCATAATTGCATTTGAATTTCTAATTTAAGAAAAAAAAACTTCAAGGATGGATATGGGAACCGTTTTATTTAAAGGAAAAAAAACAAAAATAGGGACTGCAAACATAAAAGTTGGAGATGTAGCACCAGCTTTTGAACTCGTTGATAAAGAACTAAACAATAAATCACTGGATGCATTTAAAAATAGAACAAAAGTGTTTTGGGTGGTACCAAGTCTTGACACTCCTGTTTGTTTAACATCTTCCAAAAAACTCAATGATCTTGCTAAAACCCATAAAGATGTTGTATTTTGTGTTATTTCTGCAGACTTGCCATTTGCACAAAGTAGAATGTGTGGAGTAGAGAAATTAGATAATATTACTGCGTTATCTATGATGCGAAATAAAAAATTTGGATTGGATTATGGTATTTTAATTGAAGAAGGCCCTATTGCTGGACTACTCGCAAGATCTGTATTTGTAGTGGATAAAAACAATAAAATTTCTCACATGGAACTTGTTGCAGAAATTACACAGGAACCTAATTACTTAAACTTGGAAGCAGCTCTTAAATAAGTAGGATAGTCTGGGTACCACATGGTATCATTAACTAGCTTTTCTACATCAGAGTTTGCAGGGACGCTCGCCAAATTGTTTTTTATCGCCACGGTTGCTACTGCAATTGCAATTTCTTTAGAGACATTTCTAAGCTCCACAAAACTTGGAAATAATCGAGCTTCTCCTCCGTTTTTTTTGCAGGCAAAGCTACTAAGAACATCTGCTGCCTTTAGGAACATCTCTGTGGTAATTTTTTTTGCTCCTACACTCACAGCCCCAAGACCAACACCCGGGAAGATATACACATTATTGCCTTGCGAAATTTTAATATTCTTTCCGTTATAGGAAAAAGGGGCAAAAGGACTTCCTGTAGCAATAAGGGCTTTGCCTTTAGTCCACTCTATTAAATCCTTAGGATTTGCCTCTGACTTGGAAGTTGGATTTGATAAAGGGAAAATCACAGGTTTTTCAACATGTCGAGCCATTTCCATAATCATCTCTTGCGTAAATATATTTGGCTGCGCACAAGCTCCGATAAGCATCGTGGGTTTTGCATTTTTTACTGTTTCATATAAGGTAATGTGAACCTTATCTTTTACATCCCAGGAATTGATTTCAGAAAGAGGTCTAGCATATTCTTCATGACCTAAGTTGAATTTGTCTATTCCTTGATGAACAAGTCCTGGTCTATCAATAATATAAAGGTGACTTCTAGCCTCCTTACTACTTAATCCATCTTTCACCATCGCCTCTACGATTAAATTTGCAATTCCCATCCCGGCAGAGCCACCACCTACCATCACAATACGTTGCCCTTTTAGCGATTGGTTTAATGTTTTTACTGCAGCATAAAGACCGGACAAGACAGTAGCAGCAGTTCCTTGTATATCATCATTAAACGAGCAAATACGATCTTGATAACGATGTAGTAGTTCAATAGCATGTTCTTTAGAGAAGTCTTCCCACTGAAGCAGTGCTTTTGGGTATTTTTCTTGCACAACTTTGACAAAATCATCTACAAAATGAAAAAAATCATCTCCTTTTACCCTGCTGTGTCTCCATCCCAAATAGAGAGGATCGTTAAGCAATGCTGGGTTGTCTGTTCCAACATCTAGTAAAACCGGCAGAACCTTTGATGGGTCTATTCCACCGAACAGTGTGTAAAGCACCA
>JACRBE010000009.1 GCA_016213235.1 Chlamydiales bacterium
CGGCCGTTTAAGTCGCCATTTTTGGCAGATTTTTGTCCTTACTCGTTCTCTACCCTTTGGGTATGTCTTCCTTGCTCGGTACAAAAATCTGCAGAAAAATCATCGATTTCTCCAGCCAAAGCGAGTTACGCAAGAAGTCTATTAGATCCAAAACCAATACACATATGAGCAAGTGCATTCATAATGATGCCCGGTTCTATTTTTTCGTTCATGACGGCAACTAATTTATTGGAAAATGAGGTGGTCATATTTTTCTCCTTTTTAAAATTCATAGCCTATTAATGGGCTATGAATAGTTATGTTATTAATTAATGCAATCTTGAGCGAAGAGTTTCTTCTGCAATAGTATACGCAATTATAAAAGCTGCAGCTCCACGACTTCTAAAAAGAGATCCTTTCATGAAGTCAGGAACATCTTTTGCTGTGATAGTTTGCCATGATTTTACAGATTTTCCCTCTAATAAACGTGCTGCTGTGGTATCCCAAGGATGATTAGCAATACTGGTAAACGCAGTAGTTATAGCTAGAGCGCTGTATCCAATAATGGGATGATCCCATATATGTTTTCTTGCACTTTGACATATTGGATCTCTTGTTTGCACCAGGCCTAAAAAAATGGACTCTCGAATAAAAAGAGCTGTTGCAATTCCTATGTTCAATCTACCCCAGGATTGCGACATAGTAAGACCACTTGTGAATCCTTGGAAGAGAGTGAGAGGAATAATAGAGGCTGCGCCGACAAAAGCACAACTCATGGAAGCGGATAAGACCCGATCCGATAGAGGGCAGTCAGTACTTGTTTTTGGCACCCAGTTTTCTCTTATCCATTGCTCGGCGATAATTTGAACACCAAGAATGCTACCTGCCTTGACGCTTCCTGTTACAATGTGTTTAAAGGACAAAGGGGAATATGATTCTCCTAATTGCATTTTAGTTTTTCTTACAAAGTCCCTGTAAACAGGACTAATGGCAAAAATTGCCGATAATGGTGGAAGAAAATAGGCCTCTATAGTAGACCTTATTCCATTTTGTGATGGTGAATCCATAAAATAAAATCCTTTCTTAAAAAATTTAGACTAAGACCTTGATTTGGTCTGATATAAAAAATAAAAAATGTGAAAAATAAATATGTTACTGCGCAGCGTAGCGCAGCACGGTAGAAGGAAGGATCTTGATTAAAGACACAAGGGATTCTTGTCTGGTTGTAATAATACAGCCGGGAGGAGCACTACGGAATAGAAAATGTGAAGAATGTTGTGTTTTCATATTTATATATTAATAAAAAAACCGGAATCTAACAAGAAATAAAAAATATTTAATAACCCCCCCCCACTTAAGATAACTTCCTAAGTAGTTGCATTTCGTGGTTGAAAGGGCTGTTACAATAATGCATACTGTCTTGAAAAAAAGGTTGGTTTCTTATGACAATACCATCATGTACTACACCGGATGTGGCAAGAGCAGATTTTGTAAAAGCGTCAGAAGACTATCTGCGAATGCTTGGCAGTTTGGATACGCGCCGCTGTTGGACATTGCAAGGGATCAGAGATCTTCAACGGGTCACTAACCTTGTTTTGAAGGCATTTACCAATTATTATGGATTAAACCGTACGCCACATGACCGGTTGGAAAGACTCGTAATAAATACATATTTCCCATCAAATGTACAAGGGAGCGCAGATCTATTAAGTGGAAACTTGCAACTCACTGAGGCAGCATTGGAGAAAAGGGCTGAACTGGACCGGGAAAGGAAAAAAAAACCGGAAGTTGCAGGATGTAAAACAACAAAGCTGTCGTTTAGAATAGAAGACAGGTTGCCTCTGCCCGAGTTAGCTATACCATTTGCGCAGGCAAGATTGTCCTCTCCCTCTTTCCTAAAAAAATACAAGTTTTAGGTACAGGTAAAACCTCCAACGTTTTTCTGATTGACGCCCTGCGTAAGAGAATAGCCTTAAAAGTTCCTACGAGAGAAGACTATGGAGATTCTGTAATGGATGGTGCGATTTATTCCAAAGCGCTGTCAGTAGAGTCTCCTTATATCATGTCTCCTATGGCAATTATTGGTCCGGATATACTCAATGATTCTTTATATGGAGTATGTATGGAAGTTGGAATTTCTTGGGAGGATAATAAAAGTCATGGGCCTCGTGAATATGTTTTATTTTATATAGAGGATCTTCTTCATGCGTTTAAAGCTTTTGCTGAACAGGGGTTGGTACATGGAGATTGTAAGCAGAACAATGTGATTCTTACAGATCTGGGAAATTTTATTTTTACTGCAATGCTCAATGACTTGGATCTAGTGAGGGAAGAGGGATCCGATCTTCTTCCCTATAAGGATAGCGATTGTCGCATTCCACCTGAAATAGACAGGACACAAATGACTCATAAAATGGATATGTGGGCATTAGGTATGATGATTTATCATTTATTGGTTGAGGATAAACGATATTGGATAACGAAGAGAGATGCTCAAGAACGCGGTTGCATTACAACGTCTCTTCCGGATGGGAGGCAGCAGCAATCCTGGATGTGTATTTATCAAGCTGTTAAACGTTTATCACAGGGGGAGTTGAATAAATACTTACAAGAAGTTTATGAATCTTCCTGTGCAAGATTGGCGGTGGGATTTAGCCGATTTAAAGCAGAGATGATCTATATAGGTAGAGAATCTTTAAGGAGAGAAGGTTTTTTTTCTGAGTTCGATTCAAATGTGATAAATTGGTATCAAAGAGGTGTTGAAATATGTAAAGCAAGAGCTCCAACTCCTGATCATGAGACGTGCATGGGAAAATTCCATGAATTATATAAGGGTGAAGCGAGTCCCATGATTCGCAGGATGGGGGAGAATGCTTGCGTGCTTATGGTGAAGTATATAGAGATAGAAACAAGACGATTACAGTTTATACTGGATGGGTTGTTAAAAGTAGACCCTGCAAGAAGGCTTACAGCAGCTGAGATATTGCATTTAGGGTTTGGTGCAGAGGAGAAAATAACAGGTCTACCGTATAGGCCACATATGGAAAGCAGTACCACTCGAGATCCTTTTGATGTAAAGGGTCTAGGAGTTCTCGATCGCTACGCTAGCACAATCCAAGAATATGTGAGACCCTGGCTGTCACGGCTTGCCGAAAAA
Organism: Chlamydiales bacterium; assembly: GCA_016213235.1. Taxonomy (GTDB): domain Bacteria; phylum Chlamydiota; class Chlamydiia; order Chlamydiales; family JACRBE01; genus JACRBE01. The sequence goes on from JACRBE010000009.1 coordinate 3,137, forward strand.
AAAGCACTATCCACAGCTTCATCCTCATCTACATCATAAAAAAAACCACTTGGGAAGAGATTCTAAGTGGTTATGAAATAGTACGCAAAAGATTCAGCTCGTTAAAAATCCAGTCTTGCAGATACAACGAGGCCTTGCATAGTTAAGTCTTCTTGACTCCCTACAAAAGAATAGCTGGAATTATCATTAAGAAAAAAATGTCTAAATTTATTTTGACCAAAAAAATCATTAAATTCCCAACCCAGTTGCAAGCAAAGCGCTACCATGTCGCTAAAGGAATAATCCCAAGAAATCCCCATAGCAAGATCTACTGTAGGCACCAGTTGTTGAATCTGATCTTTGATATCAAAAATTAGCGTCAATGGAGGGTTATGAGCAGTAGAACGATAATCTTTTTCTTCAATATTGAAGGTTGTAAAAAGCAACGATCCACCTATATTACCAAATAGGCTCCAATGTTTGCAAAATTCCCACTGTGTATCAAGCCCTGCTCTAAATCCTGCACCACGAGCAAAGGAATTAACAGTGAAAATATCGTTAAATAATATAGTTTGAGGAACGATACCACCGGTGATTTGAGTATGGTATGTTTGTTTAATCCAAATGCCTCGTATACCCATGTGTGGTTTAAAAGATAGGGAAGGTGTTGTCATAAAATAATGGGATATTTCCCCATCTAATACATTTAAATGAAGATTCCAGCTTCCATTGATAATTGTTATAGGAGATCCTGATTGATAACTAGGAAAAGCTAAAACATCCCACTCCGGATAGAGAAGTTGAGTAGAAGTACTGGTGGATCCACTAGCACTTGTATAAAAACGAGTCCAGTTAGCATCTAGTTCCCATTTATCATGAGGCATGCGATATCCAAGTCCTGCACGGAATCCAGAATCCCAATCAAAGTCAAGATCTTGTACATCGCCTCTATCGGTGGTTGAATTGATTTCTACTGCATAGGCAAGACCATCTTCATAGGCATGCCACAATAAATATTCGCCATCAACAAAGAACACATTATCAGCAGTAAGTTCTGCTTTTACCTGGTTCATGGAGTTGTTGTATTGTTCTAATGTAGAAAGACGAGAATCGTCTGTAGTAGGGCTTGCGCCAGCATCTCCCCAGATAGTGCTGCAAAACAGTATTGCTATTGCAGTAGACAAGAGTTTTTTTGTGTTGATCTGCATAAAATAACCTTTGGTTATATTAAGGAGATAGTAGTGTTTTAAATTTTAAATAGTCAATAAAATAACAGAATGATCAACAAAATATTAAATTTTCTGATGATCATTTTCGATTAGTTGTCTTTCTAGAGAATAAGCAATTTGTACGAGTGTTTTTTGCCAGGGAAATTCTCATCATAAAAAAAACACTTGGGAGATCTTCCCAAGTGTTTAGCAAACAAACGGAATAACAATAAAGTTAAATTAGAAATCTACTCTTACGGAAAACACTAACCCTTGCATGGTCAAGTCTTCATGATTTTCTACGAAAGAAAATTGAGAATTGTTAGCAGGGAGGAAATGTTTGAATTTATTTTGATCAAAAAAGTCATTAAATTCCCAACCTAATTGCAAGCGGAGAGCTGCCATATCACTAAAGGAATAATCCCAAGAGATACCCATGGCTAGGTCTGCTGTTGCAACAAGCTGTTGAATTTGATCTTCAACATCAAATTGCAGTGCTAAAGTGGGTTGATTAGGACTAATAGTAGATTGATACTCTTTTTGATCAAGATTAAAGGTAGCAAATACAAGAGATCCTCCTACATTACCAAACAGACTCCAATGCTTACAAAAGGACCACTCTGTATCAAGACCTGCTCTAAATCCGGCACCACGACATAAAGAGTTCGCTTTTACGAGAGTTTCTTTCACATCGATTTGACCATTGATTCCGCCAATGACATCTGTGCTATAAGATTGGTTAACCCAAAGGCCGCGTATACCCATATGAGGTTTAAAAGAGACATAATCTGTTACCATAAAATAACGAGCTATTTCTCCATCTAAGACGTTAAGTTCAAGATCCCAATCTGCGCTAGCTTTAGTAACAAAGACATTAAGGAAATTATTTGGGGCAACTTCTGTCGCCCATTCAGGATAGATGAGTTGATTAGAGGTTGTTGTAGATCCATCTGCATCGGTACTAAACCAAGTCCAGTTAGCATCTAGTTCCCATTTATCATGAGGCATACGATATCCAAGTGCTACTCTAAATCCAGAATCCCACTCAAAATCAAGATTTTGTACATCACCTCTATCAGTGTTTGGGTTAATTTCTACGGCATATGCAAGGCCATCTTCATAAGTATGCCAAAGTAGGTACTCGCCTTCGATAAAAAATACATTATCAGCAGTAAGGTCTGGTTTTATCTTAGTCATGGATTGCATATGTTGTTCTAAGGTGGCAAGACGATCGTCTGTTGTAGCTGTGTTTGTAGTTGCATCATCTCCCCACGCGTTGCCAAAAACCATTGCAACCATTATTGTGGATAAGAGTTTTTTACTTGTAATCCGCATAAAAATAACCTCTGGTTATATTACATGCATAATAATATTTTAATTTTTAAATAGTCAATAAAATAAAAATTGGAAACTAGTTGTTATGGAGTTGTTCTTTGGATAAAGCGGGCGTTGTGAGTTGTTTAATCGAGAGGAATAATACAACAAGTCCTGCTGTAACACAGAGGCCTACGCAGGATGTATAAAATAAAGTGTGAGAAATAAAAAGAATTAAAAATTGATGGAAGACACAGGATCCTGTTTTACCAAGACGGGAACCAATGGTGTCTATGATGGACTTAGCCTGTATACGATTTTCTTGATCGATATTTAAATAAGCAAATTCTTTACATGTGTCTAAGAGAGAATATTTGGTAGTGAGAGATAAGATGTAATGGATCGATCCTAAAAACATTACAAGGTATAGATGTGAGATATGTAAATATTGCGACAGGTTAAGAAATAGATGGTGTGGTAGTAAAATAGCTATAAAAAAACAGGTGCTTGTAACGAGTAATACAATAGGTGTGGTCAAGAAGATGATAGTTGGGTTAATGCGTTGAAATATGAGCCTTGAGGCGACAGACATTACAACAGCCAGAAGCCCAATAATAGAGGTAATTTGATTGATATAAGCATTATATGATCGTGGGTCCGGATAGACATTTTTGATACTATTTTTCCAAAGAACTTCAGATAAATTATTTGCAAGGGCAATGCTGATTACAAGTAGTGCAATATAGCACATGGAAGGAGATTGAAAAATCTGTTTTATCTGCGAGATAAACGATAAAGATGATTTTGTTTTTACAAAAGATGCAGCAGAGCTCCGGTCTTCATGATGTAGTATATGGTTAATACCCATGATTAAGATAGAGGCAATTGTCACACTTATGATCATAAGTTGCATACAGGTTTGCCAGCTGTAGTGATCAAATAATTTCAAAATATAATAAGAAAATTGTCCTGAGCAAATACCGGAGAGGTTTCCAAGAGCAATACAAATGGGATAAAAGGTTTTAGCACTCTCCTTTGGTATAATTTGATTAAGTCCTCCCCAAAATATGACAGTAATAACAAGAATCGACCAGAGTTCTGCAAAACAATAAAATAAGCAAAAGCTCCAATAACGAATCATATTGGTGAGGTGATGAAAGCTTGGAGGTAATAGGTGATCAAGGTAATTTCCCAATCGATGTAGGTGAAATGATTCTTGGTGAGGGAGGATATAAAAAGCGAAAATGAGGTAAAAAACACTTAAAATACTAATTAAAAGATGAAAGGTCCATTTTCTGCCAAGTTTGTAATAAGCTTTTTGAAACAGATAAGTAGTAAGAAAGGCTAGAGGGAGCATGAGCCATATTTTGATAAAAGGAATCAATTTGGCGCCACTGCTACAGGAAGTTACGACCAAGGTGTCTTTTAAATCTCTTAAAAGATGATAGGCAAAGATGATAAGAAAAAAGTTGATAACAACGAGTAATTTGGCTTTTAAAGAGAAACTATTTTTATATGATATGGATGAAATGTTAACTTGGCGCATGCACTTTTTTTTTTATGAAGGACTTCAAGTTGTCTTCATAAAAAAATAGTGTTTAAAGATGTTTAAATGTTGGCTAATATACAGTGTTTTTCGATTTATAATCAATTAAAATAATGTTTATAGTTATCTATCCTGGGACTATCACTATTTCAGCAATTTCCGTTAAAATAAATTCGTATGGAGTGGTTGTGGCATTGGTTTTGGAATCATAGCCAGCACAGCTTTGATAGAAATGTTAATATTTGAATAAGATCGATCATTTCAGTAAAATGTGTTATCCTGATGGCATATCAACAAAATGAGTATAGTATGCAGTTTCAAGCATTAAATGAATCCCATGAGGTTTTTTTGTTAGAGTGGCTTAATGCCCCTCATGTGAAAGAAGCATATGGTAATGAACATTATTCTTTACAAGATGTAAAAGAAATTTTTTTTTCTTTGTCTACCAATAATCAGGGATATATTGCTTTTTTTAAGGAAGAGCCAATAGGGTATATTCGGATGTATGAGATTGATCATTCTCATGCATATGGAAAATACTGGGATCCAAAAAGATCTACTGTGGGTATCGAGCTATTTATCGGCGGCACAGATTTTTTGCATAAAAAACTGGGCATCGATATGTTAAATACGTTCATTCAGCTGCATGCAACTAAAATAGAGCGAATTATTATCGATCCTCTTCTCTCTAATGAAAGAGGTATTTCTTTTTGTCGTAACTATGGTTTTAGAGAGATTGATACTATACAAAGCAATGGCCAATACCGTCTTATTTTTGATATAAAAATAAGGGGCGCTGTTCGTGGTGTTATTTTTAACCAGGAAGGAAAAATACTACTTATTCGATTTAAAGCAGACCCTTGTAAAGCTGATCAGAAAGATATGGATTCCTTTTGGATTACACCTGGTGGAAAAGTAGAAAAAAATGAGACATACGAAGAGGCTTTATCAAGAGAGATTCAGGAAGAAACCGGGCTTATTTCTTATCAAATTAAGCAATCATTATTTGTAGATATAAAAGCCACAGCATGGCACGGAGATCCTATTCGTATATTTAATCAATTTTATGTTGTAGAAGTGCTTGATGATAACAAAGTAGAAGTCAAGCTGGAAGATTATGAAAAAGAGTTCATTTTAGAATATAAATGGTGGGATATAGAGGAAATGGCTACAACATTTGAGACGATTTTTCCTAAACAGTTGCTAGAGCAAGTACAAACTTATTTAGCGATTTCTTCATGACACGTTTCCATAATCATGAGATTACTATTCATGAATATGCAGTTATTGATACATCCATAGAGATAGAGCATTGGTTTTTTCTCTCTTCTATTGGGTATGTATTAGCAGCTTTTATAGATGATAAGCTTTGCAATCTATTTTTAGGAGAAAGGGAAGATAAGGATTATTTAATAGGGGAATTAAAAAAAGATTGGCCTTCTGCCAGTTTTATAGAGAAGCAAAGCAAGATGGCTTTGCAGGTACAACAAGCATTATCCGGATCCCATCATGTCAAATTGGATGTATTATTAAAAGGGACAGCATTTCAACTGACGGTATGGAAAGCTCTATTGCAAATACCACCATATCATCTTGTATCCTATGAAGAGATAGCTCTAAGAATTGGTAATAAAAATAAGGTGAGAGCAGTAGCTACGGCGATTGGGAAGAATAGGGTCTCTTTTTTTATACCATGCCACCTGGTCATTTATAAAGATGGTAATATCGGACAATATCGTTGGGGTTCAGATAAGAAAGCAGAACTTATTGCAGTAGATCAGGGAGCTTTGCAAAGCAGGAGCATTTAGTAAAAGATCGAAGAAAAGGTGTAGATTGCACTTGATAGCGATTAAACCAGATGGCTTTTAGGTGAGCCCTGCTTGCTGCAAGGAGTCCTGCTTCGGAATCTTCAATGACAATAGCTTGACTTGGATGAAGCTTGGATTTTTCTAAGGCTTTGAGGTAAGGGTCCGGCTCGGGTTTGTGCAAGGAAGTCGATTCTCCTCCAATAATAAAAGAGAAGTAAGATTGCAGGTTTTGCTTCTTGAGGATCAGCGTTATATCTTCCGTAAGAGATGAGGAAACAATGGCTAATAAAAAACAAGATTTAAGCTGCTCTAAAACGCTTTGCACCTCTGTTGTGTCAAATGTATCATGTTGAATAAGCAAATGGTATTCTTGTTGCTTACGCTTTAAAAGATCATCCATGGAGATATTAAAATGAAATTTTAGAATAAAATTTCTAGCAATATCCCAATCTGCGACGCCAATTACTTTATTCAGGGTAAAATCTGGGTCTGTATAGCCTTCCTTTTCCAAAGTAATGCTCCAAGCTTTATAATGAATGGGCTCAAGATCTAGAAGCACACCATCGAAATCAAAGAAAATTGCTTGGATTGCGCTCATGCTTGTCGCTTAGGTTATGTCAGTTCTTTTGCTTGTATACTTAATGTTATACTTCTATATAAAAAAATAGAAGATAATACAGAGACTCCATTATGGTGATTATGTTCTTTCTTGCTATCTCATCAAAGCATAAGGGATTATTATTCGCACCAATATAGAACCTCCGAGTAAGAGTGATTCTACCTACTCGCTGTCGGATCATGATGGGCTTGTTGTAGAATTGCAACTGGAGTAAAATAATTGTGCAAATGCAAGGGGTTCTATGTCAATTTGGTTCAAGCAAGTAGATATTCATGAAATTAATGAGCGCAATCACAATACACTCGTTACTCATTTAAATATTATATGTACAGAAGTTGGAGATGAATTTTTAAAAGGAAAAATGATGATCCATCCGCATCATTTACAACCAAATGGTATCATGAATGGGGGAGCGTCTTGTGTGTTTGCGGAGAGTTTAGCTAGTACTGCAGCTAACTATTGTGTAGACCAAGACAAATATGTTTGTGTTGGCGTAGCTATCACTACCAATCACATCAAAGCCGTGTATAAGGGGGAACTAACTGGTATTGCACAACCTGTGCATCTTGGAAAATCGACGCAGGTATGGCAGGTAAAAGTTCTTAATGAAAACAATCAATTAATTTCTATTACACAGTTTACAGTTTCTGTAATTGCAAAAAAATAAAGAGAAGAAGCCATCAATACATGTTAGACAAGATGCAGAGCGATTATTGATGACTGTATAAAAACCAGAAACTCAGGTTTTTAAAGAAAATGAGTCTATACAAGATCTTAGTCTACCAACTATTTGTGTATATTCCCTGGGAGATGAGACTCTGGCATTATATAAACACCAAAGAGAACAAATTTTACAGGAGTTTCATGGCAAAAATTTTGAAGCAACTATAAAAAAAATGGCTTAAAAATGGATTAGAGTTAAAAGATCGCTGAAAGTCCATGACTATGTCAAATCTTTTTTATGAAAATGCCCTGCAGGACTTCCGTTCTAGGATAGATTAAATGTCGTTTTTCATTTAAAATGTCGCTCAATATTTAAAATATACCGGGTTTATATGAAGAGATACTGCGAATCTACATCGCAAACAAGCAGGTGGAAAACTCGAGAAGTTTTTGTTGGCAAGGTAGGCATTGGTGGAAGTCATCCTGTAAGAATACAGTCGATGACTACATCTCCTACAGATAATGTAGAAGCTACCGTAGAGCAAATCATACGACTTGCTGATCTAGGATGTGAAATCGCAAGGATTACTGTACAGGGCAAGAAAGAGGCCTATGCATGTGAGCAAATAAAAAATTTACTACTGCAAAAAGGATGTAACATACCGCTTGTTGCAGATATTCATTTTTATCCACCGGCAGCAATCATCGTAGCAGATTTTGTAGACAAGGTACGTATTAATCCAGGTAATTATCTAGATAAGAGAGCTACCTTTAAGTTAATAGAGTATACAGATGAAGCATATGCCGAAGAGTTAATCAGGATAGAAGAAAATTTTTTACCTTTGCTTGAGAAATGCAAACAAAGAAAAATCGCCATGCGAATGGGCACTAATCATGGATCTCTATCCGATCGTATTATGAACCGGTTTGGAGACACTCCAAATGGTATGGTAGAGTCTGCTTTAGAATATGCTAGAGTATGTCGTAAATATGATTTTCATGATCTGATTTTTTCTATGAAAGCATCGAATCCTCTCGTCATGATTCATGCATATCGCCTATTAGTTGCAAGACAAATGCAGCTTGGATGGAACTATCCTCTTCACCTCGGCGTTACAGAGGCTGGGGAAGGGGAAGATGGTAGGGTAAAATCTGCTGTAGGGATAGGATCTTTATTACTCGATGGTCTTGGTGATACCATCAGAGTATCTCTTACGGAAGATCCATGGTATGAGATAGATCCTTGTAAACGATTAGGTGACCTTGCAAAGAAATATAATGGATATGACCACTTCTCTTTTGAAGAAACATCAAGAGAGTTTGATCATGTTACAAGACGAGATGTTGTAGTTTCAAAAAGAATACCCCTCCATGAAAATGGAGCTGTAGGTTTAAAAAATGCAGATGCTAGTCAACCATGGAAAGAGATTGATTTTCTTGTTAGTTCAAATCCATTATTACAAGCGGATTATCGAGTTCTTATAGAAGGAAAGCAAGTAGTTAGTTTGAAAGAGTTGGACTCCATTAGAAAAGAACAAAATAAGAAGGCAGCGTTTCAGTTAGATGCTGCAAATGATCCTTTAGTGGTTGTTGTAACAGATGAAGTGGAAGATGAACTGTTAAAATTAAAAGATACAAAAATCGATATGGTGTTGCTGCATCCCTCTGCTAATTCTAAATTGCATTATGCAAGGTATGTTTTTGATTTTCTGATGAAGAATGATATAAAAGTGCCTGTAATTCTCAACTTTTCTTATACATGTACATGGGATGATGTTATCATTCATGCAAGTGCAGAAATGGGAAGTTTACTCTGTGATGGTCTTGGAGATGGCGTGTTGATTGAAGCTAACGCCTCTTCTCAGCAGCTAGTGTCATTATCTTTTGCTATTTTACAAGCATGTAGAAGACGCAGTGTAAAAACAGATTTTATTTCTTGCCCAAGCTGTGGACGCACATTATTTAATCTGCAGCAGGTATCGGAAAATATTAGAAAACAAACCTCGCATTTGCCTGGCGTGAAGATCGCGATCATGGGATGTATTGTCAATGGACCTGGGGAGATGGCAGATGCTGATTTTGGGTATGTTGGATCAAAACCTGGTAAAATTGATCTTTATGTAGGTAAAACTTGTGTAGAGCGAGGTATTGACTCTTCTATTGCAGTAGAAAAACTCATTGATTTAATTAAATATCACGGTAAATGGATAGAACCTTCTTATGCGCAGGAGCTGGTGATAGTTAAAGATTAAGAAATATATTTTCTATTTTTCCAGTAAGTCTCTTCGCCATAATCCATACGAAGTTCATCCCCTTTTTTGATACCTTTGCTTACATAAATAATATGAGGGGCATCCTCATCAAAGATGACAAATGATTCTACGTTTTCTTTTTTAGAGCGTTTTTTTGCATGGTTGATAAATCGGATAAAATTACCATATGTTTTTGCATCAATCACAAAGTCCGATAGCTTTTTTACATCAGTAAATTCAAAAAGATAACCATTTGTTTTGGCAAGTTTCTTATCTTCTGCAGGAGACAAATATTTGATCATGCCTACATATTCCCCAAGAATAGTCCCTTTGGGAATATCATCTTTTGCAAATGCGCCAAAGCCAATTTGATCATCAATAAACCTAATTTCGAGTTTATCCCTTAAGAAAGCATCACCTTGCTGTTTGACCAGTTGTAATACTTTTTTTGCTTTCTTGGTAAATTTGTCGGAAGTATCGAGGTGTTTGCGCTGAACAGATTTCCAAATGCGCTCGAATTTGAGCTGATCTTTTGTTCGATAAATGCATTGATCTATGTAAAAGCCTCTACCAAGTTTTAGATGAAATGTGCTTGAAAAAGAGGGGTGATTATTTTGTGCCATAATCTCAACACATTAGAAAAAATTCTTTATTTTTTCAAAGAAAGATTTTTTTCTTGGTGAGTTTTTTGGTTCTTCCAGCTTTTCTAACTCTTTGAGCAAGTCTTTTTGTTTTTGATTCAAGCTAACCGGTGTTTCTATATGCACTCGTACTAACAGATCTCCACGACCCTGTTGATGTACATTAGGAAGCCCCTGATTGCGAATTCTAAAGACTTTACCGGTTTGGGTGCCTTCTGGAATAGTGATACGATAACAACCCTCTTCAGGAGTAGGGATATCTTTTTTTGCGCCGAGAGCTGCATCGGTATAGCTAAGAGGAAGATCTAAGATAACATCATCACCATCACGAAGAAAAAATTCATGTGGTTTTACTGTAATAAATACATATAAATCGCCAGGAGGACCACCTTGCTCACCAGCATCTCCAAGATTGGACATTTTAAGACGCATGCCACTATCTACTCCGGCTGGTCCCGGAATTTTGATTTTTTCTTTTTTCTTGACTTTACCAATACCTTGACACTCGGAGCAAGGTTTAGCAATGATTTTACCGGCCCCATGGCAAGTAGGGCATGTTGTTGCCAAGCTAAAAAATCCTCTTGTATGATGTACTTGACCAGCGCCGCCACAAGTTCTGCAAGCTTGAATATCAGAAGAGCTTTTTGCACCAGATCCCCGGCAAGCATCACAATTCATCAAACGTGTAATAAAGACCTCTTTTTCTACACCCTTGATAGCTTCCTCAAAGGAAATAGATAAAGAGAGCTTTTTATTTGCACCCTTTGACTCGTAAGCTCCTGCTTGTCCACCAAAACCACCTCCGAAAAAGCTGTCAAAGATGGACTCTCCGCCGCCGCCGCCACTGCCGAAGGCGTTCATAAATGTACGGAGCGCTTCATCCATGGAGGCAAAACCTCCGCCACGAGGACCGCCACCTGCGGCAGCGCCTCTTAAAGCGTCAGCACCATATTGATCGTAAATACGACGTTTATTCTCATCACTAAGAACATCATAAGCCTCGGATACTTCTTTGAATTTTTTTTCAGCTTCCGGGTCATCTGGATTTTTATCCGGATGCCACTTGATAGCCTGTTTCCGATAAGCTTTTTTTATTTCTTCCTGAGTCGATTCTTTGGAGACTCCGAGAGTAGCGTAATAATCAGTCATAAATGTGCTGATCTACTTTGATTTTTTAATTTTGTATTTTAACGCAGCTTTTGATTTTGCCCGTTTTTTTACAGAAGGCTTATCATAAAATCGATGAGCTTTAGCAGCTTTCATTATCCCTTCTTTATCAAGTTTTTTCTTTAATACTCGAAGAGCTTTATCAATTGAATCACCTGTTCGTACTTTTACAATTGTCATGACTATCAAATCCTAATTTTTAAAGAATAGTTTTGTTGATGCTATTTTACTGAACGAAAACATAAATTTCAAATATTATAGATCTTTTGCATAGCGAAGATACAGAACTTCGATCTCTTTTGGCTCTGTTACATGGTTGTGGAGGTACTTGTCCACGCTATTTTTTAAAACAAAAGATAAATCAAGGCTAGCAGGGGCAACATCTTGTGTTAAGAGTAAGGACGTTTCTGGTGATACGAGTGGGTGTTGAGCAGCATATTCCTCTACAGCATCTTTTTCAATAAGAAGAGGGGTATCATAAAAAGTTAACCCTTGAGTGTTTTTTTCTCCTATTTGGGCATAAAATTTCTTGTTTTTTGCATCAGTGATGAGGCAAAAGGGGGTGTTTATTGTAGGGGAGTAGCAGGTTAGTGAGCAAAAAGGAACCATTGGTATATGCAGGCTATATCCGATTGTTTTGGCAATACAGACTCCCACGCGGGTCCCTGTAAAGGATCCTGGTCCTATACCAATAAAAATGACGTCGATTTCTTGTATGCTTAGGTTGTTTTTCTTAAGTAGTTCAACAATAGATGGTAATGTTTCGTTTGATTGCTTTTCATTGGAGATAAAGGAGTTACAATCAATCAGTTGATCTTGTGAACCGACAGCCAGGTGAATAAACGAGGTAGCTGTATCAATTAATAAGTATTTCATGAAGGCACTATAGCATAATTTTTCTATTTATTTGGATAATTAAATCCCTAAGATTAAGCATCGGAGTAAAAAATAGAGAGAATTGTGGTAAATAAAAATTTTAAAAATGTAATATAGAGGTTAGGGGAAGGAGAAATAACATAATATAAAAAGCTAGGCAACTAAAGGGCTTTTAAATAAAAAGTTATTTCTTTCATGTTAGTTATCACCTTGCAAAAGGTCCTGTTGCAGTTGCAAATAGGCAAATAACTATCAGCTTCCCCTACTTTTTTTTTATGCGATAGCTCAGCCATACATATTGAGGTTAATAGAGATATCTTTTACACTAAAATGCTAACGTGTCAGCAATATAATTAAGAGATAATACATGAGCAAAGATTCAATGGATTTTTCAAAAGATGACGACAACATTGAACAGGAAGATCCAGATATTTCAGATCTCCCAGACATTTCCAAGAGAAATCAGGATCCAGAATCGATCTATATCCTTCCTTTGACAAGAAGACCCTTTTTTCCAGGAATGGCGGCTCCGTTAATCATAGAGCCGGGACCTTATTATGAAATATTGAAGATTGTTGCAAAAACAGAACACAAGCTGCTTGGATTATTTTTATCAAAAGATGAAAACTGCGATATTTATCATCTTAAGGCAGGTAGCTTATATAGAGTGGGTGTATCTGCGCGTATTTTACGTATTATTCCGCTCGATCAAGGTGGCGCTCAGGTTGTTTTCAACATGGAAAAAAGAATTACGGTGAAGAAATTTGATCCGGATATGAAGCATCCAAAGGGTCATATGATTTATCACGAAGACCCGACACCTCAAGCACAATCCAAATTGATCAAAGCGTATTCTATTAGTATTATTACTACAATAAAAGAGCTATTGAAACTAAATCCTTTATTTAAAGAAGAGCTGCAGATTTTCCTTGGCCATTCTGATTTTACAGAACCAGGTAAATTGGCTGACTTTGCTGTGGCTTTAACAACTGCATCTAGAGAAGAAGTCCAAGAAGTATTAGAGGCTGTAGAAATTCCTGAAAGAATTGATAAGGCTCTTGCTTTGCTTAAAAAGGAACTGGATTTAAGTAAATTACAAAGTAGTATCAATCAGAAAATAGAAGCATCGGTTTCCAAGGCACAGCGGGAATTTTTCTTAAAAGAACAACTGAAAACAATCAAGAAAGAACTCGGCCTTGAAAAAGACGATAAAACATGTGATATTGAAAAATTTCAAGAGCGTATTAAAACGTTAAAAGTACCTGAAGAAGTGAAAAAGGTTATTGACGAAGAAATTGAAAAGTTACAGGTGCTTGATGTTCAGTCTGCAGAATATTCTGTTTGCAGAAACTATTTGGATTGGCTAACGATTGTCCCTTGGGGATTGCAATCGGAGGATAATAAAGATATTCATGATGCAGAAACAATACTTGCTAAAGATCATTATGGGCTAGAAGATATCAAAGAAAGAATCTTGGAGTTCATTAGTGTTGGACAGCTGTCTGGAGGATTAAAAGGTAGTATTATTTGTTTGGTTGGGCCTCCGGGTGTTGGAAAAACAAGTATTGGTAAAAGCATAGCAAGAGCGCTTCATCGAAAATTTTATCGATTTTCTGTTGGAGGGATGAGGGATGAGGCCGAAATTAAAGGACATCGAAGAACTTATGTGGGGGCTATGCCTGGCAAATTAATACAGGCGCTTAAAGGTTGTCAGACGATGAATCCTGTGATTATGTTAGATGAAATCGATAAAATAGGTGCAAGTTATCATGGAGATCCAGCATCTGCATTGTTAGAGGTATTAGATCCGGAGCAAAACAGAGATTTTCTCGATCATTATCTTGATGTTCGTTGTGATTTGTCTAATGTATTATTTGTAACTACAGCAAACGTACTTGATACGATACCCCCTGCTTTAAAAGATAGGATGGAAATACTGAGACTTTCTGGATATATCATGGAGGAGAAAGTCCATATTGCGCAGAAATATTTGATTCCAAAAAACAGAAAAGAAATGGGTCTTAAAACAGCAGATGTTGTCTTCAGTGTAGAGGCTATTAAAGAGATTGCCAACAAATATGCAAGAGAATCTGGAGTAAGAAATTTAGAAAACAATATTAAAAAAGTATTGCGTAAAGTAGCTAGAGAAGTTGTTTCCAAGAAGAAAAGACCACGAGTCAAAATAACGGAAAAAAATCTAGAGAAATATTTAGGGAAGCCACTATTCATTTCAGAGCGCTATTATGACGAGACGCCTGTTGGGGTTTGTATGGGGTTGGCATGGACATCGATGGGTGGTGCTACGCTATATATTGAAGCGATAAAAACTCCTGGCGAAAAAACAGAGATGAAGCTTACAGGCCAGGCTGGTGATGTAATGAAAGAATCTTCACAAATTGCATGGTCTTACCTAGATAGTCAGGTAGCAAAATATATCCCAAATGCTACTTTTTTTGACAAATCAAAAGTGCATATTCATATCCCAGAAGGTGCTACTCCAAAAGATGGCCCATCTGCAGGTATTACGATGGTAACTGCACTATTATCATTATTAATGGACAAACCGGTGCGGCAAAATTTAAGTATGACGGGAGAGCTTACATTAACTGGAAAGGTGCTGCCTATTGGTGGGGTGAAGGAAAAATTGATTGCTGCACGCAGATCAGGAATAAAAACGATTATTTTCCCAGAAGATAATGAAAGAGATTATGGCGAGCTTCCTGATTATTTAAAGAAGGGAATAAAGGTACATTTTGTCAGTCATTATGATGAAGTATTTAAAATTGCATTTGGTAAGGACTAATGAGTAAGGCGGTGTGGCCATCATTTACAAGGAATAAAATTATTGATCCGTCAAGCATTGGCGATGTTGTAGCAACTATCAAAAAGCAAAAAAAAACAATAGTGACACTGAATGGATCATTTGATCTTTTGCATGCAGGGCATTTAATGATGATCCATGAGGCAAAAAAGCAGGGTGATACTTTAATAATGGCGCTTAATTCTGATGAATCCATTAAGCAGTATAAAAGTTCACAGCGTCCGATTATTCCTTTGGAATTTCGCCTCCAAATGATGAGTGCACTTGCAGATGTTGATTATGTTACATGGTTTCATGAACTCGATCCTCGTGAATTATTAGGTATTATTAAGCCAGATGTTCATGTAAATGGCGCTGAGTATGGAGAAAATTGTATAGAAGCGCAAGTAGTGAAAAATGGGGGCGGCAGACTTCATCTTATTTCAAGAATAGAGACGCTTTCTACAACCAATATTATTAAAAAAATACAAAGTTTATGCGATTAGTTGGTGTTGTTGAACAAGAAAAGCTAGCGTTTCGATTTTATGCTTTTTTGCAAAATAAAGAGATCAATAGTTTATACGAACAAACGCGTATTGATAATCAGACGGTCTATCAAATCTGGGTGTATGAGGAAGATAAGATAGATGTAGCAATCGATTATTTTAATGAATATATTAAGCACCCGGAAAACGTTGCATTTGATATCAAAGAGACTCCAAAGCCTATTGATGAAGAAGCAGAGGCGATGATTGAGGCAGATCATATTCAAGAGGTCAGGCAGCAGCTGCAGCAACAAAAATTGTTGCAACGAGAAAAATCTTTCCTAACTAGAATAATTATTCTTATTTGCTGTTTGCTTTTTTTTCTTAGTACTTATGAGCGTTATCAACTTATTGCACAGCAAGTTAAAGAGCGGCCTGATTCAAAAGAAGAAACGGAAATTGTTGTATTTACCCCGATAGATAAAGCGCTTTTATATGATTTTCCATTAGAAGAGGCTAATAAGAAACAGGTATGGCCCGGGTTATATGATATTTTAGTCTCTCAGCCCATTCAAAAAGAATTATTACATTCTCCGATTTTTGTGAAAATTTCCCAAGGTCAACTTTGGAGATTATTTACTCCTTGTTTATTACATGGTGGTATTTTACATATTTTATTTAACATGATGTGGCTTTGGCTACTTGGTAAGCAAATAGAGGAGAGGGCTGGAGTAATCCGATACTTGGCTATGATGATAATCATAGGTTGTATATCAAATACTTGCCAATATATCATGTCGGGCTTTAGTTTTCTTGGCTTTTCTGGTATCATATGCGGCCTTGCTGGTTACATATGGATACGGCAAAAGATTGCCCCATGGGAAGGGTACCCTTTGCAAAAAGGAACAGCGTTTTTTTTAATGATTTTTGTTCTTGGTATTTCTGTCCTTCAATTATTTGCTTTTGCTCTGCAATACGCTAACATAGCGACGTTTCCTCTGCAAATTGCAAATACAGCGCATGTAACTGGTGCATTAGTAGGAATGTTATTAGCGAAAATACCAGGATTTTCTAGGTAGTAAAAAAACAGTATGTCAGTAAAAGATTTAACAATTTTAGGGTGTTCTTCCCAACAACCTACACGCAAGCGTAATCATGGAGCCTATCTACTTCGTTGGAATGGGGAGGGTTTATTATTTGATCCGGGGGAAGGGACACAAAGGCAATTTATTTTTGCCAATATAGCGCCTACTACAGTCAACCGCATTTTTGTGAGCCATTTTCATGGGGATCACTGCCTTGGTCTTGGATCGATGTTAATGCGTCTTAATCTGGACAAAGTGGTGCATCCGATTCATTGCTATTATCCGGCAAGTGGTAAAGTATATTTTGATCGTCTTCGTTATGGTACTATTTACCATGAGACCATTCAGGTGATTGAGCATCCTGTTTATGAAGAGGGTATAGTTCATGAGGATGAGCATTTTAAGATAGAGGCAAAATATTTGGATCATGGGACTCCTAATGTAGGATGGAGGAT
The DNA here is from genome assembly GCA_016213235.1 of Chlamydiales bacterium. Lineage (GTDB taxonomy): Bacteria > Chlamydiota > Chlamydiia > Chlamydiales > JACRBE01 > JACRBE01. Next base: position 20,035 of record JACRBE010000009.1, read on the forward strand.
CACAGAGCCAGATACGATCAAATTAGATAAAAGTAGATTAAAAACACTGGGAATTGCTGGCTTAAGCGTAAGAGAATTATTGGAAAAAGGCTTTTTGATGTTGGGCGATCAAAAAATAATGCTGGAAGAGGTTAGCTGGGTAAAAAAAGGGGATTCTTTTGCTGTTGTCATTGATACTAAATATTGTAAAAATGCAGTGAATCTTGCACAGGGAGCAAAACTTTTTCTTTGTGAGAGCACCTATTTGGAAGAGCACAAAGATTTAGCTAAAAAGCATATGCATCTTACAGCAAAACAGGCGGCTCAAATAGCCAAGGAATCGGTGGTAGACACGCTAATTTTAACACATTTTTCTGCAAGATATTTGGATCTTACTCCATTTGAGCAAGAAGCTAGAGAAATTTTTCCTAAAACCCAAGTAGGGGATGATCTACTCAGATTCCCTTTTCCTAAATAGATTGAGGCTTGCGAGTTTTTTCCTTGCGAATGTATATCGCAAGTTGTTTAGAGATATCACTTAGATTGTTGCATAGTGTATGAAAAGATTCTGGATCTTTTGCGCACGATTGTAAAATATCTTGAAGTTCCGATATGTCTTTGGAATCATGAAAGCTTTTTGCTGCCTGAAAGATAGAAATTCCTTTTATGGAGGTAGTATTAAAAGAATAGACGGGAGCGTGGATGATATTTTGAAGAAGTTGCATTTCTATTTTTTCTTCATCCTCCATGTAATAGGAGAGATTGCTTGTTTGTTCTTCGATACCATAAATAGAAGCTGCAATAGAGTTGATGGTATCTTCGTTAATATTGTAGCGCTCTGCGATAAAGCCATTGATAGCCTGCTTTGTGTAATTGATAAAAGAATTTACCTGCTGTAACAGTAGTTGATAGTTATGTTGAGAGCGTTTCATACAAATTCCCCATCTGTTGCTTAATTTTTACAATAGGAACTTCAATGATATTTGTAAATTATATGAGCAAATCCTTCTTTATTCAAGAGCAGTTGTTGCGTGCCTAAAATTAAGAATACGGGTAGTTTGGATTCTTTGCTCTACGTCTCCAGCATAAATTAGAAATGAATAGGGAGCTCTTTCCTTAGCAATTGATTGGAAATAACAAAGTTTTTCAATAAATTCTGAGTTATAAGTCTTTGAAGATTTAATTTCGATCGGAATGAGGTCGTGTCCTTTTTTGTAAATGATATCGATCTCATTTTTCTGGATATCTCGATAGTAAAAAAAAGAGGGATCAAGGCCGCGATTCAACTGATGTTTTTTTAACTCTAAAAGAATAGCATTTTCAAATAAATTTCCTCGTAACGGATCTCGGCTGACTTGGGTTTCGTTTTGAATACCCAATAAATACGCAGCCAAGCCAACATCATTAAAATAAATTTTAGGCGATTTGATTACTCGTTTGCCAAAATTATCAAAATAGGGTGGCAGTCGAAAAACAATGAATGATGCTTCCAAAATGGAAATCCACTGTTTGACTGTATGGGAAGATACTCCCGTCTCCCCTCCAATCTCTTCCATATTGATAATTTGACCGACCCTCCCCGCAAGAATTTGGATAAATCGCTCAAATTGCATTAGATCTTTAACCTGGATTAGTTGACGTAGATCTCTCTCTACATAGGTTTGGAAATAATTTCGATAGGCCTTAGTAGGATCAAGGTGATCTTTATAGATGCGGGGATATCCTCCTTTGAGAATCCATTCGTTAATGGGAAGATCGAACCCAGCAGCCTTTAATTCAACCAGATTCATAGGAAGTAATGTGAGCAGGGCAGTCCGTCCTGCTAACGATTGTGAAATTGCCTCCTGGAGCTCAAGTTGATGGCTACCGGTGAGAATAAACATTCCTTTTTGATCTCTTTCATCAACAAGCGGTTGAATATAAGAGAGGAGCTGAGGTGCACGCTGAATCTCATCAAGAATTGCTCCATCCGGAAATTGTTCTAAGAAGCCTCTTGGGTCTTGGAGCGCCATAGCTCGGACATCGGGAAATTCAAGATTGGCGTACAATTTTTCAGGAAAAGCATGCTGCACCAGAGTCGTTTTACCTGATTGGCGAGGCCCGATAACAGTAACAATGGGATATCCTTTTGCAAGATCTTTAAGCTCAGTCTCTATTTCTCTTTTAAACATTATTTTTACTTTTTTGAAGTTCAACTTCATTTTAGTAAAAATGATGATTCTTGTAAAGGACTACCCAAAATACTTCGGTTATTCTGAATATAGGAGTACTAAAAAATGGTTAGGTAGGGAATGAATAAATAGTGATAGTATTTTGTTGAAGATAGGGATTGCATAGCGCTTGCAATTCTTGTGTAGACAAGCTCTGTGTAAGGCCATAATTGGGATCAAAGAGAAAGTATTCTCCCTGCTCTATAAGAACAGTTAATGCATGGCAGCCCATACATAGTAAATAAGCGCCATCACTATCTAGAGGTATTTGTTGAATAAATTCAGATAAAGGGAGTTTATCTATGCTAGTTGGCTGTGGGAGTTGTTGCCACTGCATTAATGCCTGTTGTGCTGATAATTTGATGTTAGAGTGCTTTGTATCATCTGGATACGCCTTATAATAAATAGAGTCCATCGCAATGATCATGGAATAATCTTCCCAGGAGACGGTGGTAATACAAGAGAGTAAAAATTCCCGAATATTCATTGATTGATCTGATTGTATATAATCAAGCGCCAGTTGTTGCCATGGATCTCCTGCACTTGTTAGTGTCCCTTTAAAGATAGAAGAAAACAATTCAATACGATCACTAGAAAAATAGGAAACAGCAGCTTTTGTAGAAGATAAATCGATCAAATGTTCATACAGTAATTGGAGTTGTATGGCATCGATATTGGCACCATGTTGGAATAATGATGTACTTGATATTTTATCTTTATTTTTTAAATAAGAAGATAAAAAAGTGAGACATTCTCCAAAACAAAATCCAAGAGGACATCTATGCATTGCCTCTTCATTAAAAACAAGGTTATGTTGGTTTAAGAGTGGATCTAATGACTGTTTTGCTTGCTTGGTATCAAAATGAGAAAAAAAGAGATTACTGACTTTTGCATCCAAGAAATTATAAGAGTGCAAAAGAAGTTTGTGTCTGTAGATAGGATGTATACAGCTACTGAGGTTCTTAAAACATATAGCAAGATAATAAAAAACGGTATAAGCCACATCATAAATAGAGCAAAAACAAGTGCTTGAAGAGGTGTCAAAGAAAAGGGGGAAGGCTGTGTGTGTAGTATCTATGGTTGTAGTAGCCATATATAACTACATAGTAGCAGGTTTTTTATGCTGAAACAAAGGAAGCTCAATAGAGCGATTAACATTTGTCATAGAAATTAGTCTAGCAAGATTACGATTTGCAAAATGCTGTATTTGTTCATTATTGTCATCGCTACAGATAGGTTGGAAGCATTGAGCTAAATAAAAACCTTCATGCAGGCGTGCTCCTAAGGATTTATCATCTTCCTGTAGCACTAGATGATGGTTGTTGAGCAACCTCTCACAATCTCCATAAAAATAACGGAATGTAGTAGGTAAAACAAGTCCTGCTATGTTACAGCACAGCATTGCTGCTCCATAACAAAGAGAGTTTTTTATTTGGAGGATATGATAAGTGATATCTGTTAAGGAAGCGCAGGCAAGTACGTACTGAAAAGCGGCTCCAATCGCTAGAAAGATGTGGGCAACTACTCTGGCTATGGTGGCAGCAGGAGTCCCAATAAGTAAAAAAACATGCTTTATCCAGGTAACAGGAAATGGATCTTTTTGATAGAGCATTCCTCCGCGATGATTGAAGAGGATCTTGTTATCAGTATAGATATAGGTTGAGATGCAAAAAACATCTGAATTATACATAAAGGTCCTAAGCTAAATTTAATTTTATTTATATATAGTTTAGTTAAAATACAATTAAATTAAAGAGTTAAAAATATAAGTATTAATTAGCACAACGTAGTGTGGTAAAAATTATTTCAATTTTATTTGCAGTGGCTAGTTTAAGCGGGGATGATGGCTGCAGTAAGTAGCTCGTATTTGAGCTGCAATAATAGCAAAGGCGCAGGCGACATTAATGGAGTTTTTCTTGCCGAGGAGGGGAATTTGTATGAAATCATCTGCCTCATACAAGTTTTTTTTTGAAACACCGTATTCTTCATTTCCAATGATTAAGGTAAAAGAAGAGGGAAAGACATAATTATGAGCAGGTTTTGCATTTTCTACTGTTTCTAAGGCAATAAATGGATGTTTTAACATAGAGGCATCCCGGTGGCAGTGCACGGTTTGGCAGGTGCCCATCGCAGCATCCTGCACCTTTTTTTGATCGATAAAGGGAGTATTGCCGCCAAAGTAGATAGTTCCAATGCGAAATGCTTCGGTTGTACGGATAATACTACCTACATTTTGCGATAGTCTTAAGTTGTCCAGATAGATGGTGATATCAAGAAAAGGATGACCGCAAGTCGCATCTACTTCACTTAATTTTGGTAAAAAGAGATGTTCTCGTATGTGAATACCCGCTTTTGCTAAATGATAGTGATAGCGCTCAGAAAGATGCTCAAAAGAAAAAGGTAGAGCATCCAAGGAAAGTATAGTTGCTAATCGATGATAATCATCAAATACTTTTTTATCTTGATAGATGTAAGCTTGTTTTAGTATCTGTGCAGCATGTTTGTGTTGTTGTTGCGTGGTAAGAGATAGAAATTTATTGCTAAAAACAAACATAAAAATCCATTTTTATTGATGTTTTGCAGAAGAGAGCGTAGTGAAATGAAAGTGAGGGAGCTGACCATCAAAATAATTTACAAGTGATAACATTGTTTCTTTTGGCAGGAGGGCGCCCTCTACCTGTACAACAGCCGCTCCCAAAGCTGCACCTTGAAGAGCGCAAATATGAAGAGGCTCATTATTGATATATCCATGCAAAAAACCACATGCAAATAAATCTCCTGCCCCTGTTGTATCGATTACATTTTCTACGATAAAGGCATCATATTTTATGATATTGCTGCCTTGTACAACAAAACCTCCATTTGCACCATCATGCACAATGGCTATCTGGCATTTTGCAGCAATAGCGAGTGCTGCGCTGCAAGAATCTTTTATACCTGTAAGAGCAAAAGCTTCATGTACATCAGCAAATACAATATCAAAATAGTTTTCGAGAAGGAAATTGAAATCGGATTGAAATTCTTTCACAAGATTATAAGAGCCAAGGTCGATGGCAATGATTGAACCTTGTTGTTGCGCTATGTTAAGAGCTGTTAAAAAAGTTTCTTTTTTATAGATGGAGTATGCTTCGCAACACAGAATAGAGAGATGTTGAAAAGGTTCCTGTTGTAGATCTCTTGGGTGGATTTCCGCAGAAGCTGCAATGTTGGTTAACATGTTCCGCTGTCCGCTGCTATCGCTGATGCAGATACATTGGGCTGTAGGGGAAGAAGATATAGAGAGATAAACATCGACACCAGATTTTTGCATTTCACTTTGATAAAATGAGCCCCATTCATCATTGCCTAGCTTTCCCATTATTGCGCATTGATGTCCAAGTTGTGCAAGTCCTCTGAGAGTATTGGCTGTTGATCCTCCTGGCGAGTGATGATGAAAACATGGCTTGTATTGAGAGAGAATAAATGCAGCTTTTTGTGAGTCTACCTGTTCTGTGCCTCCGGGAATGGTCACTATTTTTTCCAGTTCGGAGGAAGGAAGATGTCCTATATGATCAACAATCAAATCGGACAGGCTAAGAAATTCGTAAGAAGAAAAAGCACTGTTGTTTGCAAAGATAATAAGCGATATAAAAATAACGCAGTATTTAAAGAAAAAATGACACATAGTAGGTCCGATTACAAAGAGAGTTTTTTAGTAAAAATCCTATCATAAGGGAAATTATTGTGATATTTTTTCAGATTTAGGTAATAGACGCTTTACGACGCTTGAGATATTCTTCTAAGCCACCATCAAAGTAGTGAAGACCATCTTCTTCGATTGCAATAATTTTCGTCGCAAAGTTATCAATTAAATCTCTGTCATGTGATGCGACAATGGCAGTGCCTTTATAGTCATTTAAGCCCCATCCAAGTGCAGATACAGATTCTAGATCGAGATGATTATTAGGTTCATCTAAAATAAGGATATTTTGATTAATAAGCATAAGGGAAGCGAGTATTGCTCTTGCAGTTTCTCCACCGGACAATTTAAATAGTTCTTTAAATGCATCATCTCCCGGAAACAATAACTTTCCAAGAACTCCGCGGATATCTTGATCATAAGCGCCTGGTTTTTTTTGTTTTAACCAATCAAAGATATTGATTTTAGAACTTTTATTAACGATGTCTTCATGGTTTTGTGGAAAATAACCAAGCTCTAAATTATGGCCCCATGCCACGCTGCCAATGTCAGGTTGTATTTGTTTTGCAAGTAATTTGAGTAGCGTTGTTTTTCCTCTTCCGTTGTTTCCAATAACGCCAACTTTATCTCCGCGCATGATTTCGAGTTCAAGGTTTTTAAATACAATAATATCATCATAGGATTTAGATACATTTTCTAAGCGACATGCAATTTGTCCCGATTGTACATTAGGCGATTGAAAACGAATGTAGGGGCGTTGAATGTTGGATTGTTTTAGTTCTTGCGTTTGAAGCTTTTGAATCTCTTTCATTCTGGATTGGACTTGGGAAGCCCTGGTACCTGCGCTAAATTTAGCAACGAATTCTCTCAGTTGGGCTGCTTTTTTCTCTTTGTTTTTAATATCTTGTGTTTCTCTTTCGCGAGCAGCAGATTTGGTAGTAGTCATTTCATCATAGTTGCCGGGGTAAATGATAATCGTATCGTAATCGATATCTGCAATATGTGTGGTGACTGCATTTAAAAAGTGTCTGTCATGGCTGACTACAATCAGAGTTCCGTTGTAACTCATCAGGAAATTTTCCAGCCAGGAAATAGAATCCATATCAAGATGGTTAGTCGGCTCGTCCAGTAAAAGAGCTTCCGGTAGTCCAAATAATGCTTGGCAAAGGAGTACCTTAAACTGAACATCTGTTGGAGTTTCTTTCATTAAGGAGGTGTGCAACAGGGAATCTATGCCCATACCATTGAGTAGTATTTCTGCATCAGATTCCGCGGTATACCCATCTTCTTCTGCAACGACTTCTTCTAATTCTCCAAGGCGCATACCAATTGCATCTGTCATCTCTTTATCATACAAAGAATCTCTTTCCTGGATAGCTTTCCAAAGACGTTGATTGCCCATGATGACAGTGTCAATTAATCGAAAGTGTTCAAACGCAGAAATATTTTGCTTTAAGAAACCAACTTTTTTAGGAAGAGAAACATGCCCACTGGAAGCCTCTTCCACTCCCATCATGATTTTGAGTAGAGTGGATTTTCCAGCGCCGTTAGGACCTGTTAATCCATAGCGATTACCGGAGCTAAAGGATGCATCTACCTCTTCAAAAAGAGTTCTGGATCCAATTTTTTTAGAAATTTTACTTAAAGTAATCATAATGGGGGAAGTATAGCATAAAATCGTTTTTCATGTTAGAGTTTAATTGAGGAAAAAAAGGAGTCTTGTATTACATCTGGCGAAATAGAAAACTTTCTTGCGTTTTTAAAAGAAATAAAAAATGCATCAGAGCATACGATAAGAAATTATCAGATTGATTTAGTAGCTTTTCAAGAGTTTATGCAAGAAGATTCAGTCGATAAACTTGGTATACGAAGGTATTTAGCAAGTCTCCATGAAAAAGGACTAAAAAAAAGAAGCATTGCTAGAAAGGTCTCTACATTAAAGTCTTTTTTTAAATTTTTAGTATTACAGAAAAAAATTACGAACAACCCACTCGATGAAATCCAGACTATTAAGCTGGATAAACCAATACCGGTGTCTTTGTCTTACGCAGAAGTAGAGCAATTTTTTAATCAACCGGATACTAATGATTTTTTAGGATTAAGGGATAGGACGATGTTGGAGCTGTTTTATAGCTCCGGCATTCGTGTAGCGGAATTGGTCTCTTTGGATAAAGATGATATTGATCTTAAAAGAAAGTTAATGCGTGTAAAAGGGAAGGGAAAAAAAGAGAGAATAGTACCTGTCACAGCTACTGCAATTGCCTGGATTGAAAAATATCTTTTTCATCCTGAAAGGATCATGAATGGGAAAAAGCATAAAAAAGAGAGAGATCCAAGATCGCTTTTTTTGAATAGGTGGGGCAACAGAATAACCACCAGATCCATAGATCGTATATTCCGGGCTTATCTGCTTCAAAGTGGACTTGCCCAGGATATCACCCCTCATACCATTCGGCATACCATTGCAACGCATTGGCTGGAGAATGGAATGGATTTAAAGACCATACAAGAGATACTTGGGCACAGCTCGCTCATGACAACGACTATTTATACTAAAGTCTCTACCAGGCTCAAAAAAGAGGTCTATGATAAAGCTCATCCCCTCAGTAAGAAATAGACGATATTTGATGCTTTAAAACTTCAGTAAATCTTCTAAGATAACTACATTTTGGATTAATTCTTCCGACCAAATATTTGGTTTAAGACCTATGGTTGTTATTAAGGCGAGTAAAATCTGCTTTTTTGATGGGGTATGCTTTTCAAACACTTCCATTTTATTCATTATATTTTTGGCTTCTGATTTTTCTAAGGTAAACAATTTTTCTGTATATTTAATTTCACACAGAGTGATGGTTCCGTCTTCTCTGTCGAAAAGTAAATCGATTTGTGCACCAAATTCTTTTGTGCCTTTAGGGGGGGCATATCTCCAGCTTCCTATTTCACAGGCAATGGCCTGTAAATCCAGAGCTTTACGGACTTGATCAATATGCTTAAAACAAATGTTTTCAAAAGCATAACCTGCCCAAGTAATAGCCGCTTGGGTTTTGCCTTTTGTTTGCCAGTATTCCTTACCGGTGTTTATTCCCCTTTTTCTAAAAGGCTCTATCCAATGCAAGTAAAAATAACAATATTCATCGACAACTCGATAGTAGTGATCTTTTATCTTACGGCCATAAGGAACATAGCTTTGAATAAAACCGGCCGATTCGAGCTCTCTTAATCGTTTATTTAAAGTGCCACCGGAAGAAATTTTCGTTAACTTAATAAGCTCTTCTCTTGAGATACCATGTTGATATTTCGCAATTGTTTTAATTATTAATAAGTTGTCTTCGGCATTAGAAAATAATGATCGAAATAATCGGTCAAACTCATCATAAAGTAGACCTTCTATTTGAAAACAAGTTTTATTGATAATTTGAAGTGCAGATTTACCTTTTTCGACTTGTTTGAGATAATAAGGGATACCCCCAAATACCATGTAAAGATCGAGAATTTGTTTAGGATTTAAATGAATATTGCGATAAGCAAGAAATTCCTGAACACCTTTCAAATTATAAGGTTTCAATAAAATAGTTTTAGTTAACCGATTATGTAACCCGCCTTTAGCATTAATAAGATTATCAAGCATCCAAGATGCAGCTGAGCCACAAACAATAAAAGTCAATTTTGAACGATTGCTCCAAAATCTATTCCAATAATAATCTAACGCTTGAAGCATTCCGGATTTTTTGGTTGCAAGCCAAGGAAGTTCATCGAAGAAAATAACAATATGTTGAGATTTAGAAATCCTTTCGATTTCTTTTGTTAACAATTCAAATGCACCTTTCCAGTTTAAGGGGGTGCGAAGTGGTAAATCATTAAAAAAAGTTTTAGAGAAGATGTTAATAAAGTTCTCTAGCTGATCTTTTAAGCTTCCGTCTTTTTGTCCAGTAATCTCAAAATATATACACTGTTTCTTTGAAAAGTATTCTCTTATTAAATATGTTTTTCCGACTCTGCGGCGCCCGTAGATAGCCAAAAATTCAGCTTCTGGTGATTCCCATAGATTGTCTAAAATTTTAACTTCGTTTTCTCTACCGAAAATTTTCTCTTGTAACATGATTGTTAGATTTGGCTGGTTATAGCATTACTATATCCAGCCAAATCATTTTTGTCCAAATAGATTTGGCTGGGTATAGATGGTGAAATAGTTTTGTTAGCGCTGGTAATCCACTATAAACCAGGAAATTGCCATGTTAGTTTATAGTCTAATATGTTGTAAATGAATATGTTATAATTTATAGAAGGATTGGTTACAAAGTTTTTGATCTGTAAAAGCAGCGCGAATAAGTGATCTCTCTTAGAAGACGGGGCTGGAATGTTTGTAACATTCTAATAATAAACAATTTATTATTTGTTGTGTTAGCGTTAAATAGAAACGTTTATATTTTCGCGTTTTATTAAAATAAATTTTATGTTACAATTGACATTGTAGTAAATAAAAACAATGAAATAATAAGGATAATAATATGAATATTCATGGTACAACGTCACCAACTCCAGAAGAAATAAGAGCTGCAAATGAAGTATTAGGAGAAGCTGGTGATACAATGCCGCCGGCGCCCTCATCAGAGACTCTCAGGGCTCTATTTCTTGACAGGACACAAAGAGAACCAGGAACTAATAGCCCAAATCCATTTACGGATGTTACAATGGAAGCACATCAGGGGACTCGATATGCTCTTCTTGGTAGAGTAGGAAAAGACACAACTGTTACTGTTCTTCCCGACCATGCACTCTCAGTGGCTGAGGCTTTTGATAGAGTAGCTGGCTTCTTTAGAAGAATAATAAGCAGGTTTTAAAGAAACCTAAAATAGCAAAAGGCCTCTTGAGTGATCAGGAAGCCTTTTTCATTATAAGAAAATGGGAAAGCAAATAAGCCGGATTCTGTGTAAGACAATCATTCCTCTAGGGCCCTTATCGCTAAGGACCTCAAGCGATCATCATGAAAACAAGCCGGAGCAACTTTTTGTCGTTTTCATCTCTTGCTTCGAATAGGGTTTATAGCTCCACAAATCCCTTTGTGTGAGTCTAGTTCATTAAACTAGCATTTCACCCTTCCTACCATTTCTGATAGCGGTATATTTTCTGTTATACTTTCCGTAGCCTTGCGGCCCCCAGTCTTTCACTGGTATCCTCTCCTGTGAAGTCCAGACTTTCCTCTACTTTGATTGTTAAACAATACAAGGTAGCGATTGTCTTTGCTTCCCCAAAAATATTATGATACTGCAGCTCTTCTTCGTCTTCGTTTTGTAGCAACAGAAGTACCTTCTAAGCTTTCACTTTCTTGCCAGAAATGGATACGAGAACAGTGTTCGCAAAATACGAGGTTTTCTCCTTTTCTGACAAGGTTTTCGTGTTGTGCTGTTAAGGCAATATGGCAACCGCTGCAAGTGCGATTTTCTATAGGTACAACAACGCGATCTTTTTTGTTTTTTAACAAACGTTCATAAACTTTAAGAATCGGTAGATCTGCGTGCACAGCTAAAGCGTCTCTCTGTTGTTTTAGTTCCTGTCCTTCCTCATTAATTTGTTTAATGCTGGCCAATATTTCTTGTTCTAGTCCTTTACCGCTCTGTTCGGAGGTAGCAAGACTATCTTTGATTTTTTGTAAAATTTCTTCTTCTGCCATTCGTTCATCTACAAGATTTGATACCTTGTTTTCCAAATTCTTCTTTTCTCTTTCTGACATCGTAATTTCTTGCGTAACGGCATTAAATTCATCAATTTTTTTGATGTTGGATTGTTTGTGTTCGAGCTCTTTGATTTTCTTTTCAAATAAAGAAATTTTTTCTTCTTCCCGATCGCTTTGAGCGGTCATGTCAGTAAGATCTTTTTCTTTTGCAATAAGCTGTTGACGAAGTTCTTCCGTTAATTGGTGTAATTGAGTTAATTCTTTTTGTCTTTGATGCTTAAGTCTGATTAAGCGAATCATTTTAATATCTAATTCTTGAATTTCTAAGATTGGTTTTAACGCTTCTAACATAGCTACATTACATCCTAACTAAATTTTATCTTGGAAGTATAGTCGAAAGACATACATTTTTCAATCATTATTCGAAATCATGATGAGCAATTATAAAGAAAAATTTTAACATCAAGAGGTTGTTTTTTGTTTTGCGTTTACGTATGATGGTTATTTTGGGCAGGGAAAACGTATATGAATTTTTTGAAAGACTATCTCCATCATACACCACTAACAGAAATCAATGAAGGAGCTGTGGCTTATCTAGCTAGTCTTGATGTGGTTGGTCAAACATATCCACAAGTGACCTTGGCCATTATCAATGAAATAAAAGATCAGCGCTCGCATTTGAAAATGATTGCTTCAGAAAATTATTCTTCTTTGGCAGTACAGCTGGCGATGGGGAATTTATTAACAGATAAATATAGTGAAGGATTCCCTTTTCATCGATTTTATGCCGGATGCGAAAATGTAGATACAATAGAAGATTTGGCAGTAAAAGAGTTAAAACATTTATTTGGAGCACAGCACGCCTATGTGCAACCCCATTCTGGGGCAGATGCAAATTTAGTAGCATATTGGTCAATTTTAGTAAAAAGAGTGCAGTTAAAAGAATTAGAACAATTTGCAGACAAGTCCATTGATGAACTATCCCATGAAGATTATGAAAAAATTCGTAAAAAATTAGTTAATCAAAAAGTACTTGGTATGTCATTAAATAGTGGTGGGCATTTAACGCACGGCTATCGACATAATGTCTCTGCAAAAATGATGGAGGCCATTAACTATGATATTAACACAACCACGCAGCGCATCGACTATGCAGAAATTGAAGCAATTGCAAAAAGAGAAAGGCCTCTTATTCTTGTCGCAGGATATTCTGCCTATCCAAGATTGATTAATTTTGCAAAAATGAAAGAAATTGCTGATAGAGTAGGGGCTGTATTGATGGTGGATATGGCTCATTTTGCAGGACTTGTTGCTGGTAAAGTAATGCAAGGAGAATTTGATCCTGTCCCTTATGCAGATATTGTAACATCTACTACGCATAAAACGCTAAGAGGTCCTCGTGGAGGGCTGATTTTATGCAAAGAGGAATTTAAGGATGTGGTGAATAAAGGGTGCCCACTGGTTTTAGGAGGACCTTTACCACATGTAATGGCTGCAAAAGCAGTTAGCTTTAAAGAAGCAAATCAAGTATCCTTTCAAGAATATGCACTGCAAATTGTAAAAAATGCTAAAGCTTTAGCAGAATATTTTCTTTCTAAAGGCATCAAATTATTTACAGATGGTACGGATAATCACTTGATGGTTGTAAATGTGCAACAGAGTTTTGGGCTTAATGGAAGACAAGCAGAAAATGCTTTAAGGGAATCTGGTATTACAGCGAATAGAAATACGATTCCTTTTGATCCGAATGGACCGTGGTATACCTCTGGGATAAGATTAGGAACTCCCGCTTTAACGACACTTGGTATGAAAGAAAAAGAAATGAAAATAATTGGGGAAATCATTATCAATATTTTATCGAAAACAGAGCCTGTCATGAATGAAAAAACAGGGGGCCTTTCTAAGGCCACAGTGAAAGTAGATCATAAAATATTGGAAAAAGCAAGATCTCAAGTATCGGAATTATTGGAGGATTATCCTCTTTATCCTGAAATTAGAATTAATGTTATGGAGAGTGCGAAATGTTGATGAGTCAGCAAGAAGAAGAAAAACAAAAACCTTTGCCGATTGAAGAAGATATTGAAAAAATGCTGCTTGGGAAAAGATGGATATTTTTTTCTAAGCCGGTGGATGATCAATCTGCTAGAGAAGCGATTCGTAAGTTGTGGTATTTGGAATTTTCAAATCCAGGCAAACCTATTTTATTGATTATTAATTCTCCAGGTGGCGCTGTAGATTCTGGGTTTGCTGTATGGGATCAAATTAAATTAATTACATCCCCTGTTACTACGCTTGTTACAGGGCTTGCAGCATCCATGGGATCATTACTTAGTTTAGTTCCTGGCAGAGGAAAAAGATTTGCCACAGTTAATGCTAGGTTCATGATTCACCAACCAGCTATACATGGAGTGATTCAAGGGCAAGCAACAGATCTAGAGATTCAAGCAAAAGAAATTTTAAAGACAAGAAAGCAAATTGCCGAGATATACGTAGAGGCTACAGGCAAGGATTTTGCAACCATTGATCGAGCAATTGATCGTGATACATGGTTGAGTGCAGAGGAAGCTAAAGAATTTGGTTTGATAGATGGCATTATTACCTCCTACAAACAAATCGGTTTTTAATTTCTTAAAATATGAGGCAACAGGAAATGATTTTATCCTGATAGAAGATTGGGATAAGTCGTTCCCTTGTCAGCATAAGGAATTTATTTCATTTCTATGTAGGCGTAATTATGGAATAGGTGCAGATGGACTTATTCTACTTCATCCGTCGCTGAAGGCAGATGTTCATATGAAGATATTTAATGCAGACGGAGTGGAAGCAATGATGTGTGGAAATGCTCTTCGCATCATAGGAGATTATTTCTTAGATCAGGATTTGAAACGTATTCATTTGACTATTTCTACACAAGCGGGACTTTATTTTGCAAAACTTAAAGATAACAATATTTGGGTAGAGATGATAATCCCAAAGCTGATTTCACAAGAAACGATACAATTGCAAGATAGTTCTTTCTCAGCATATCTAGTAGATTCTGGAGTGCGACATCTGCTTATTTCTTGCACAGATCCCTATCAAATGGATTTACTTTCACTCGCTCCTTGTTTGCGACAACAATATGATGCAAATGTGTCAGTATTTGCCAAACAAAATGATCATGCATGGATTCGTACCTACGAAAGAGGTGTAGAAGCAGAGACATATTCTTGTGGTAGCGCTGCCACAGCTTTATTTTATATTATGCAGCAGCCTTCAGCAATAATTGACTACCCACAAGAGACGCTTTCCTTTATGCAAGAGGGAGGTAAAATACTAATGAGTGGAAATGTAGGTGTTGTTTTTCAAGGAGCAATTAAAACAAAAACTTACTCTCGTTTTTTTAGTTAGCAATCATCAAGATCATCTATGAATAATTGTGGTATAGTATAATAAAAAGCAGAGGCTGCACCTGTAAAGCATTCTTTGGACAACTTTTTACACTCCTGCTCGTAAAAGGTGGTTTCCCAGGTCCAGGGGATTAGTGAGCCAATGGTAAATAATAAGCTTCGTACTAATCCTTCAATTATGCCAAGGATTCCAAGTGAGGGAAATGCAAAAAACGAAACTGTTTTCTTAGCCAAAACAACATATGTTGGTTTTTGGTGCAGTTCTTTGATACATCTATTGTATGTTCGATTGGGGCCAGGTGTTGTTATAATAATCGCATCTTCTATATCGTTGCGCCATTCATATAAAGATTCACCTAAAGAATAGACAAAAGATTCTCTAGATTCTGGTAGATCTATTTTGCCGATTCGTTGTGTTGATAATGAAACATTATTATTCATAAATTACTCTTGTTTTATTATTAATATAAGCAAATCAATTGTAATTAGATTAAATTTAATTGTAAACGCTAAGTAATTTCTATGTTTATTTAAAACGTATATTTTATATAAAAAATATTTTGTTTTATCATCTTATTTATAAATAAATGTTCTCTGGATAAATTTCCTGTTATTTTTAAAAATAAAAATTGATAAAATAATATTAAGCAACAGATAGATTGTTAAAAATTCTTTTGTTTTATCTCTTTTGACTGCTATATTTTCTTCAAACCATAAGAAGGAGCAGCATAATGTTAATTGGTATTCCTAAAGAAGTAAAAAATCATGAATACAGAGTAGGTGCAACACCTTCTGTCGTAAAAAGTTTTGTAGAAGCCGGACATCGTGTTCTTGTAGAGACAAAAGCTGGGGATAAGGTTGGATTTTCAGATGAAATGTATGAGATGGGTGGTGCTAAGATTGTAGGGTCGTTAACCGATGTGTATAAAGCAGAGCTCATCATGAAAGTTAAAGAGCCTCAAAAGCAAGAGTTTTCTTTAATGCATGAGGGCCAAATACTATATTGTTTTTTACATCTAGCCCCTGATCCTGAGCAAACAAAGCAATTATTGGAGAAAAAAGTAATTGGAATAGCCTATGAAACAGTCACAGATGCTGCAGGAAGACTTCCTTTGCTTACACCTATGAGTGAAATAGCAGGCAGAATTTCTATTCAGGCTGGGGCAACAGCTCTTCAAATGGCAAATGGTGGACGAGGCGTATTATTGGGTGGTATACCTGGTGTGCGACCAGGCAAGGTCCTGATCCTGGGTGGTGGGGTTGTTGGTACGAATGCAGCTATGATGGCCATGGGGCTTAATGCTGATGTAACAATTTTGGATCGTAGCTTGCCAAGACTAAGGGAATTAGATATGATTTTTAGTGGTAGGCTTAAAACAATCTATTCTACGCAGCAAATTCTAGAAGAAGAGTTGCAAAAAGCAGACCTTGTTATTGGAGCCGTATTGGTGGCTGGAAAAACAGCACCAAAACTTATCAAAAAAGAACATCTTAAATTAATGAAAAAGGGATCTGTTATTGTGGATGTTTCCATTGACCAGGGTGGATGCAGCGAAACTTCCAGACCAACAACACACTCTGACCCTATCTATGTGGTAGATGATATCGTTCATTATTGTGTAACGAATATGCCTGGGGCTGTGGCTAGATCGTCTACTATTGGACTTACTAATGCTACTCTTGGATTTGCGCTGCAAATAGCGAATAAAGGGTATAAAAAAGCGCTTCTTGATGATTCACATTTACTTGCCGGATTAAATGTGTATAGAGGAAAAGTAACGAATGAGCATGTAGCACATGATCTTGGCTATCAATATGTGCCACCAGGAGAAGCTCTTAAGTAGACCAGTGAAATAGATTTTACAATTTGGCATCTGTCATGGTACTCTGTGAAGATGGAGATGAATATGCTGCAGATGCCTTTTTTACCGGAGGATCTTTCAAATGGAAAAGTGTTATTTGAAAAGAACTCTGTAAAAAATATTATTTTCTCAGATAGGACCTACCAAATAGAAGTATGTGATTTGGATGGCATTACTTCCTATTGGACTTTTTTGCAGCTTACAGAAAATGCTCTACCAAAAGATTATTTTTGTACTTGTCATCGTTTTGAGTCTCACTTTTCTTGCCCACATGTAAGTGCTGCATATCTAAAAATATTCAATAAAACGAATCTACCCATTCATGTGCGGTTTCAAACATCGATTTGGAATCAGCTATGTCAAATAGAAGCAAGGCGGCATGGGTATGGGGAAAAAACATTAGAAAAAGTATCAAAACAGGAAGAATCTATAGATCATTATGTCTGTACATCTTCTCAAGATAAAATATCCTTTGCTATTTATATAACTAAAGAAGATCAAAAGAAAAAAATCCGTGAAATTGTATTTGATCGCGCAGAAGAGACAGAAGAGTCCTCATTAAAATTTTCTAATTTATCACAAGAAGAACTAACAGCATGGAGAAGAGGGAGACCTTCGCATCAACTGCGATATGAGCTTTCCTTTTGGTCTGATATTGCCAAATATATGATGTGGCTATATGAAGAAAAAAAATGGATTAATTTTGAGTTTAAAGGAGGAGATTTACCATCTATTATACAGGTCAATTTTGACGGGCTATCGATGCAGTTTTTTATTGCTAAAGTAAATTGGCCTGATATTATCCCGTCTCTTATTGATCTACCAGCTCCTTTAAAAGTATATCCTTTTCAAAAGATTATGATAAAAAGGATGCGATATGATGAAAGTCGTCATGCTTTTATATTAGAAAAAGAATCGCTTAAAATCAAGGATAGCAACCAAGAAAAAATTGTGGTGGATGATTGGCTGTTAGTGCCAGGTGATGGCTTTTATCCAAAAGAAGAAGATCCTCTTTTAAATCAGGATAGAATAGAAGAAAAAGAAGTTTCGCAGTTTTTATTTAAATACCCTCATTTATTGGAAAAGTATTTGTCTGATATTAAGATACATACAACAAAAATAAAACCATCTTATCATCTTTATTTTGACTCCTTTGATCGATTATATGTGATTATGTTTTTATTTGAACTGGGTGATTTAACGCAGGATGGGGCTCATATTTTTTCTTCTTGGGTTTATATCCCTAAAAAGGGTTTTTACTTGTTAGAAGATCAGTTATTTGATGGTGCAAAAAAGATTATTGAACGGGGAAAAATAGGAGAATTTGTTAGCCACCATAGAATATGGCTAAATCAATATGAAGGATTTCAAACACATCTTGCTAATATTGAAACAACATATAGGTTTTTCGTTGATGAATCCATGAAATTACATATCCACTCGGAGATGTCCGTTGAGATGGATTCGATCAATATAAAAGATTTTGGAGAGTGGATATATATTCCAAAACAGGGTTTTTATTCCAAGGCCTCTTCTAGAACGTCTCACTTGCCAAGTAGCATAGCGGTTCCAAAAGAAGAAGTGACTTCCTTTATTCATGGGCAGCAGCATGAACTAGAACATATTAAAGGTTTTTTTAGTCAATATTCGCCAGTGGAAAAATCAGGACTTGAAATTAGCTTTTCAATAGAAGGGCATATCGTTATTACCCCTAAATATGTCATATCTCCGAATTATATAAGAAAACAAACGATGATTTTTGAAGAATATTCTTATGTAGAAGGAGAAGGGTTTTGCTTGATACCGCCACAGGCTCGATTACCAAAAGAATTTAGAAAAGACATCGTTATTTCATCAGAGACGAAACAACATGAATTTATTACAGAAGAGCTGGAAAAATTACGACCATATATTCTTTTATTAGATACGAAATTAAAAAAACCGAATTTTTTATCATTGCAAATGAGCCATATTAAGCAAGATCCGGTGACTGGCAAGTGGCTTGTTTCCCTTGTCTATAAAACCGAATTCGGAACATTTCCGGCAGCTCTTCTTTGGAAGGCTATTAGGTCTAGGAAGAGACTATTAATGACAAAAGCAGGATTGTTTCTATTGAAACAACCACGATTTGACTGGTTGAAAACACTACCTAATGAAAAATTTTCTGGATCGACTCAGCAATTTGAACTCTCTACGATTGAATTAATGAGATTGAAAATCTTTGAAGACATTCAAATCATGCCATCAGAAGATCCTGTTATTAGAAAAGTGATTTCATTATTTCAGGGAACATATGATCCAACTCAAGATGATATGCCAGATATTACAGGGTTACAAAGCAAGTTAAGACCATATCAGGAAATTGGAGTAAAGTGGCTTTGGTATTTATACGAGTTTAGTATGTCTGGGTTACTTGCCGATGATATGGGTCTTGGTAAAACGCACCAGGCAATGGCGCTTCTTGCTGCGATCATTAACCAAGACCAAAAGAAACAAAAAAAATTTTTGGTGATTTGTCCTACTTCTGTTATTTATCACTGGGAAGATTTACTAGAGAGGTTTTTGCCGGATGCAAAAATTCTTGTTTTTTATGGGTCAGGAAGGTCTCTTTCTAGATTTAGCAAAAATTATCACCTTCTTCTCACTTCTTATGGAACATTACGAAGTGAAAAAGATGAAATTGCACAAATACAGTTTGAGCTTGCTATTTTTGATGAAATGCAAATGGCAAAAAACAAGCAATCTCAGGTGCATAAATCGTTAAAGCTAGTAAATAGCAAAATGAAAATTGGGCTTACAGGAACCCCTGTTGAAAACTACCTAAGTGAGTTAAAGGCACTCTTTGATATTATTTTACCAGGATACTTTCCATCTGATTTATTATTTAGAGAGCTGTTTGCAAATCCTATTGAAAAATATCAGGATGAAGAGAAAAAAGCGTTGCTACATCAATTGATTAAACCATTTGTAATGCGAAGAAAAAAAACGGAGGTATTACAGGATCTCCCGGAAAAGATAGAAGAAATTGCCCATATAGATTTATCAGATGATCAACGATTGTTATATAAGCAAGTCTACTTCAAAGAGAGCTCTTTTTTACAGAATGCGGAGAAATTGGATAATCAATCTTTTTATACGCATGTTTTTGCTTTAATTACTGCATTAAAGCAAATTTGTGATCATCCTGCTCTTTTTCTAAAAGAGCCGGGGCACTACCGGAAATATCAAAGTGCAAAATTTGAGTTATTTAAAGAGTTGATAGAAGAGGCAAGACGTAGCGGCCAAAAAGTAGTTGTATTTACACAATATCTAGATATGATGAATATCATAGAAAGTTATCTAGAAGAAGAAGAGATTGGATATGCAGAGATCCGTGGTTCTACCAAAGATCGCAGACAACAAGTAATGACATTTAAAGAAGACCCCAAGTGTGAAGTATTTGTTGCATCATTGCAAGCAGCAGGCGTGGGTATTGACTTGGTTGCTGCATCTGTTGTGATCCATTATGATAGATGGTGGAATCCCGCAAAAGAGGATCAAGCAACGGATAGAGTGCACCGTATTGGACAAGTGCGTGGTGTGCAGGTATTCAAATTAGTTACAAAACATACAATAGAAGAACACATTCATCGCCTCATTGAGAAAAAGATTGATTTGATTCAAACGGTAATTGGCTATGATGCAAGCGAAGCAATCAAAAAATTTGATCGAGAAGAACTCATTGAGTTATTGCGGCAAGTTCAACGAGATATTCACGCTACCGATATAGTGGAAGATTAGTTATGACAAAGAAATATGTATCTTTTACACCATTACTGGGTTTTGTGTTAATGCTGATGCTTACATCCACTTGTTTAGCTGGATATGCTAGCAGAAATATTACGGCCTCCGGCTTTAAGCAACTATCACAGATTCCTGAAATTTACGAGTGTGCGCACTTCCTATCTGATGAGGAATGCGAGCTGTTAATTAAGGCTGCAAAGCCGACACTATCTCGTAGTACTGTGATAGATTCAGGGTCTTCTAACTCATTAGTCAATAAGGATAGAACAAGTCTGGGTACATTTCTTTCATGGACTCGGAATGATCCTACAATGCAAAGAATACGAAATAACATTAGCATTATTACAGGTATCTCAAAGCAAAATGCAGAAGATATGCAGGTTCTTTATTATGGCGTTGGTGCACAATATCGACCTCACTATGATTATTTTGATCCGAGTACGGCAGGAGGTTATGCGCATTATTCTCGGGGAGGACAACGCGTTGCAACGCTGCTGATTTATTTGAATACTCCAGAGCAGGGAGGAGAAACAATCTTTCCACGTGCATATATAAAGGTTAACCCTACAAAAGGAAAAGCTGTTTTATTTTATAATGTCGATCCATCAGGAGATGTCGATCCACATAGTTTGCATGGGGGAGCTCCTGTAATTAAAGGAGAAAAGTGGATAGCTACAGTATGGCTGCGAGAATCAGCATTTCGTTAACAGCCTCAGCTTCGTAAAGCTCAATTATAATATGTTAGGTAAGGCTTGGGACGATCAGTATTTTGCAAAAACTCGGCTCCTTAAGAGCCGAGTTTCCAAAGAAAAGATGAATACTTCTTTATTAAAAGTCGAAACGAACGGAGACTGTTAGCCCCTGAATATAGAGGTTTCCATTTGGCATCGTACTTTTGCCAACTGCTTGCGCGCTTGCAATGCTGCGGAACATATTTTGATCGAAAAACACCTGAAAGCCGTAGTCTGCTGAGAAATCGATGTGGTATTGATTGCTCAGAAAATAGGTTCCCCATCCAAGTCCAAGATCAAGCTCAGCATGTTCTCTTAAATAGTTTGCATTATTTTGATTCACAATATAACGATTAGCAACTGTCACAGCTGATGTTTGAGTGCTTTTCAAGTCATATTGCGTAAAAAGAATGTCCATTTCTCCATTACCATATAATCTGAATCCCTTGCCAAGGTTCCAATTCAAAGATAGCCCAACTCGTGGTCCAATTCCCCAAGAATCAGATGTTTGATGTATGAATGTAGAAGGCCATGTTGCCAGGTCAGATGGAGTTATATTGATATAGTCAACGCGGATGCTTTGATTAATGATTGCTCCTCGCAATCCAAGGAAGGGATGAAAACAAAGCTCTGTACCAACGTTATAGCATCTTGCTAGGTCCCAGTCGATTAAGTCCATTCTTAATTTCCATTTTTCCGATCCGATATTGTACTCAGGATTAAGGAAATTTGGAATTTGCCATGCGGGGAGTAGATTAACTTGTGTATTATTGGGATCAAGATTTACGTCTACTTGTTCTGTTCCTCGAAACCAAGTATACTCAATAAAAGTATCCCACTTGTCATAATCGAAATTCATCCCAAGGCCCACTTTAAAGCCCGGTTTGTAATCGAAGTCCAAATCTACTTCATCGCCATTGACCAAGTCAAGAGGGTTCGTAGTATTGGAGATGACTCCCAGCTTCATATTTTCCTGAATTGGTTGCCAATAAGTAAAACTTCCAGAGATGAAAAAATCATAGGATCTCTGCACATTGATGCGACAGGAAGCATTGTATCCTGGCACCATCGTATTTTCCTCAGTCATTGGCATCTCTGCATCTTGTTGCTGAAGCGTAGATGGAGTTTCCTGTCCGGTGACAATTGCAGTAGCAAAAAGAAACGTTATAAGACTAGATTTTTTGAATATTGACAAATGCATTTCCATTTCCTTAATTTTAGTTGTAAAAGAGGTGAACATATTTTTTGTACATAACAAATAGTTGGTTGTGATAATCAAGGACTAGCTCCTAAGCTAACATTGGTGTTTAAACCGGTAGTCACAATCGTTCCTTGACCCGGAAGTATAGGATGAAATACTTGTGCTGATGGCGAAATCTGCGTTACAAATGATAGACCATTATAAACGCCGGCAGTATACGTAACTTGTAAAAAAAATGCATCTCCGGTTGCTGTTGACGGGATTGATCCAAAAGGACCTCCTTCTGATGTGCCAAATAGCACAGTCGCCGTACTTGGTATACCAATAGTAATATTATAGGTGGCTGTATCGGAATATGGATCCGGGAAGTTGACACCTGTTAAAAAATCATTCAAATTGACCATAATCTCTGCTGCGGAATTATCTGAATCTAGATTAACGATGACAATTGTTCCATCTGTACCTAAAAAATCAGAATAAGCAGAGGTATAAAAAAGATTTGGTGTGCCAATAGTCAAAAGGGTTCTTGAGTAAAAATCATACCAGGGAACATTTGCTACACATGCACAACCAGTTAATGCTTTAGTGAGGATGGCATTGTTTTCAAAATAATTCGAAGAATGATTTTGAACATATGTGTTGTTTATTGTTATGGGGGTGGGAGATTTACAATTAATTGGGAAAAATCCTGAAATAATGGATGTGGCAAATACTTTGAACACTTGAGCATTGGTTGCTGCGGATGCGTTTCCACTAATCGCTGGTTTGTAATCACTTACGGCTCCTGTGAAAAATGCTTTGGAACTTGTAGGAAATGGAAAAATAACTACATGGCCAGCATCAACACCGCCTGATATTAAAAATCTGAAGCTCTTATCATTTACCTCGTATCCGGTAGCAGTAGCAGCTCCGGATGCGGTCGTCGCATCGAGAATCAGGTAGGGACTTGGGTTGCTCTTTTGATAAAAAGCCTCTACTCCCGATTGTGTTTTACCGCTCCATACTGCATTAAACCAGGTACATGTAGGATTGGAGGAAACAGAGTTTAGAAAATAGTTTATGGGAAAAGAAATCGAACTTGGATTGGATTGAGTTTGCGTACTTCCCATAGCAGTAGCAGGTGCATAAATACGAAGGTTACAAACATCTCCACCGCCTCCGGCAGGATTGGTATAAGAGGCTACTAAACCTCCCCAATAGTCATTAAAAGGGAGCGCAAGAGAACTTAGTGCTGATGTATATTGAGTAAATACGTCTGAAAGGCTAACTCCGGATGGCATTCCAGTAACGGAGCAAGCATCAGTGAAATTTGTGCCATAGAAAAACTTATAATTAGCTTGGACTGAAAGCGGAAGTCCAAAAAAATCAACACCTGTCAGGTTTAGGTTTAATCGATTAAGTGCATTGCTTCCCAAGTCAAATTCTATTTTATCATTCAGAATATAATAATTATCATTTGTAACGTCAAATTCAGTAGGGAATTGTAACACACCAGCGTTGTTGATAAAATAGGTGAGAGGTTGTTGCAAGGAAATAAGAATTCTAGAGGACTGCATGACATTGCTGCCTGGAACACCGGTATTTCCATCATTGGGTATATAGAATGTATAAGTATTGGGACTAGAACCTGTATTTTCAAATGAACTTAATGGATAGGAATAATCGGATGATGAGAGATAGGTAGTAGCGGTAAAATCAGATATGGTTGCAAGTACAGGCGATGCGCCACTAAATGATAAATATTGCGTACTGGAATTTACCAACACCACGATATAGATATCGTCTGCAGATAATCCACTGTTATTGACAAAGGTAATAGGCATATAGCCTGATACAGGAGTAATAGGATGTGGAGGAGGGCAAGTCGCCACAGGAGGAGGCACTACGGCAGGCACGGGCAGTTGTGGCAAAGGTGCAAGTGATGTAGGGCATGCTGCAGTAATTAATTGAAGAAATATACACTGAATCCAAATGAGAAAAACTAACTTACGCATCATAAACTCCGATTGAAGAAACTATAATAATTTCTTTACTATAGGAGTATGTAAGAATTTACCGCAATGGATTAAATCTTATTGGATACGGAGCGAAATATCGATCTTTTCTTCTACTAATGGCAGTAAAGATAATAGCTTTAAAAATGCCCATTGAAGGTTATTTTCTTAACCATAACCAGTCAGCTTCGGGTTAATTGCAATAATTTTAATTATCATTATTTTTTTCTTCTTGCATTCCTAATAGAATATATCGTTCAAATAATTATTTTATTCATTTCCATTAATCGATGTTCAAGGTATTATCCTAGCTCAAAAAAAGACCTTATCATGACTCAAAGACCAATTACTATTGCAATCGTAGGACGTCCAAATGTTGGAAAATCCTCTTTATTTAACCGAATAGTAGGTAGACGGACCTCTATTGTAAGTGAAGAAGAGGGTGTAACAAGAGATCGACTTTACGAAACGATTGATTTTTTTGGACAAACTCTTCGTATTATTGATACAGGCGGTATTGATAATAGGGAAGAAATCCCCTTCGCTGTCCTTGTAAAAAACCAAGCATTGATTGCTATTGAAGAAGCAGATGTTATTGTTATGGTAGTAGATGGTGTTGTTGGTCCTACGGTTCAGGATAAAGAAATCGCTAATTACCTATTGAAATCAGGGCGTCCGCTTGTTCTTGCTATTAATAAAATGGATACCATAAGAGATCTTGTAAATGTACACGACTTTTATGAACTTGGCATAGAGCAGATGGTAGGGATCTCTGCCTTTCATGGTA
>JACRBE010000010.1 GCA_016213235.1 Chlamydiales bacterium
TTAAGGGGAGAAACTTCACTTGAAGAGATGCTTTGTATCATAAAAAATCACTGCCGTGATTTAATTGTTCCTGATTCCGGTATATTGTCTATGACGTACTATGTAGATGAACAATTTCCTCTCAATATCTATTCGATGTGGTCTGATCCAAGACAAGGTATATTAAAGCAAAAGGTATCATCTCCCAATGCCCTGCTAACCCACCATCCTTTTATTGCAGAAAAAAATATTGAGCGGATTACTCCAGAAATGATTTTAAAAAAGATCACGAAATAATGTAATTTTTTCTAAACATAAGATAGTATTAAAAAATAAAATTGATGTAGGCGTCTATGAAAAAATTGAAAATAGCATATTTGGGATCAGGAGCGTGGGGATATTGTTTGGCTAACTTACTTGCAGGAAATGGACACCAGGTGACTCTCTGGGGTATAGAAACAGATGTGCTAGATTATATTAAACAAAAAAAAGAGCATCCCAAATTTCCGGGATTTAAAACAGAAGATTTACTGACGACTTCTCATTCCTTGCGCGATACAATTCGTGGTGTTGATATGATGGTAGAGTCTGTTACTACAAAAGGCATTCGCCCGGTATTAACACAATTACTAACATTAGGTGGTTTTCGCTGCCCCTTTGTATTTACCTCTAAAGGTATCGAGCAGAAAACAGGCCTTCTTTTACCGGAAATAGCATTAGAGGTGTTAGGAGAAGAATATCGATCAAGGATTGGATGCTTAAGTGGGCCTTCGATTGCTCAAGAAGTGATGCAAAAGATGCCAACCTCTGTTGTAGCTGCAGCATTTGACTTAGATGTAAGCAAATTAATAGCAGATGCATTTTCTTCCTCTTTTTTTAGAGTATATCCTAATGAAGATGTATTTGGGGTAGCTTTTGGAGGAGCCATGAAAAATGCTGTTGCTATTGCAAGTGGTATTTGTGATGGACTTGGTTTTGGGGATAATACCAAAGCTGCGATGATTACACGTGGTTTGCATGAAATGAGAAAATTATCTGTAGTAAAAAATGCCAAGCCAGAAACGATTAATGGGCTGTCTGGTCTTGGAGATTTATGTGTGACTTGTTTGTCTGTAATGAGCAGAAATTATAAATTTGGGAGGATGATTGCTGAAGGTGTGCCTTCAGAAAAGGCAAAACAGACGATAGGTATGGTGGTAGAAGGAGAAAATACTTGTGTGTCTGCCATGGAACTGAGCCGAAAATATCATATCCCTATTCCTATTACGGAAGCTGTATATAAAGTGCTTTATGAACATATGTCGCCACAAGATGCTGTACGATCGCTTCTTGCTAGAGAAGTAAAAGAGGAGCAACTCTAATGCAGTTTTTTCCTGTTGTAACAGCAAAGGAAATGGCAGAAATAGAAAAAAAAAGCATCATTGAAGGGGCCTCTGAAAATGATTATATGGTGGGGGCAGCAACATCGATTGCTACAATTATCGAAAAAGACATCTACGATTTAGACCTTTCCTCTACTATTTATATTTTTGCAGGTAAAGGGAATAATGGTGGCGATGGACTTGCAACTGGTGAAATCCTTCGACAAAGAGGCTTTGAAGTAGTTGTTTTTGCGCTTTTTAAAGCGCAAGATTCTTCCTTATTAAATCAACAATATCGCAATGCATTTAAAGGTAATATCATTTCTCTTGATCACATCAGTGATATCCGCATGGACAAAGGAGTAATTATTGATGCTATCTTTGGTATTGGATTTGAAGGAGAAATAACAGGCCTTATTGAAGAAGTGATTGATTACATTAACCAAGTCGGCAGCCATGTGATTGCCATTGATATCCCATCTGGATTAAATGGAAATACTGGAATTGCAGCTAAAGCTACCATTGTAGCTGCAAAAACGATTTATTTAGGAATGGCAAAGCTAGGATATTTTTTAGAAGATGGTATGAATTATGTGGGAGAATTAGAATATGCTGATTTTGGACTAGCCCCTTCTTATATACAGCAAGCGCAATCAAAATATGTGATATTCAATACAAAAGAGGCCTCCCATTTACTACCGAAAAGAGAGAGAAAGCAACACAAGTATGAAGCAGGATATACCCTTGCTTTTGCAGGATCTTTGGGCATGTATGGCGCAGCTGCCCTGTCTTGTCTTGCAGCGCTGCGCTCGGGTTGTGGTATTGTTCGCTTATTTTTTCGTGAAGAAGATCATGGGGAACTCGTTGCATTTCCTTTAGAAATTGTTAAAACGGGATATGATGATTTTCCTTTAGAGCTCTTTTTAAAGGAGCAAAAAAGAGCAGCATCTATTTTAGTGGGGCCTGGTCTTTCTAGAACCGAGGGAGCAAAGCACGTATTAAAAGCATTGTTTACTCATATTCAAGTCCCTACAGTAATTGATGCGGACGCTCTTTTCTTTTTACCACAGTTTAAAGAGAAGCTGTCTTTCCCAAAAATTTTAACTCCTCATAAAGGAGAGCTCCTCCATCTACTTGAGATAAAGGAATCTATATCAGAGCAGGAATTAATTAATCGTGCAAGTCACTATGCAACAGCTACAAACAGCACCGTTGTCTTTAAGGGCGCTGCTACGTTTATTATTCATCCCTCTCATCCTGTAGTGATTATGCCATTTGGATCCCCTAGCATGGCAACCGCTGGATCAGGCGATGTATTGACCGGCGTTATTGCTGCTATGCTATCTCTAGGGCTTGATACCTTATATGCAGCAACGCTGGCTGTTTATATCCATCAAATGGCAGGTAAAATTGCTGAGAATAAAAAATCGATTTATGGAGTAATTGCCACCGATATATTAGAAGCTATCCCTGAAGTCTTTACACATCTTTCTTAAAATAGATCTTTAAAATAATTTTTACAATTATTAAGGTTTAATTAGATGAAGCAGCGTTTACAGGCACCTTTCAAGCACTGCAAACAATATATACACAAAATGCCGGATTATTTACTCCGGGACAACAACAAGAATTTAATGCGGGATCTTCGGCTGCACAAAGTATTTTGGTAGTTTTTAATGAAATACAAGATTTATTGAATAATTATTCATAATCAGTATGTAACGTTACAAATAAATGCAGGGACCTTGTTATCAAGGCCTCTTTAGTTGGGTCATATGGCAAAAAAAACAAGCAAAACAAACAATGAGCCGTTTCCTGTTAATCAGGTGCCATTTGCCTACATAGAACTCACAGGGCAATTAAATGTGATAGAGGAGATGTTTTATAGTGGTAGCTTTGCAGCAGGGCCAAACACCCTACATGCAAACTATTTTTCTTTTCAAGACGCTGCTTCTAGTTTTTCCCGTATTTTTGAAGAAAATAAAACAGAGTTTACCCCAAGTGAAGCGGCATCATTAACACAGGCCATAAAAATTTTTCAAATCGTTGCGCACGATATAGCAGCGCTTTGTCAGCGACAATATGACCATGCAAATGGCGGCAGCTTGCAATCGATAGAGCTAATAACAGCATTTGCACAAGCTAAGCAAGTCCTTAGTCGTTATATGTATTGTTGATGCCACTGTAAAAAAAGATAAAGCCCCTCATCTAAAGAAGTCATGGGAGCAAAATGGAGCATCCTTTTTGCTTTTTCAATATCTGCGTAAGTAATAGTTACATCTGTTGGTGGTGTTGGTTTATGATGAATGATGGCCTTTTTGCCAGTCCATTTCTCTAATGATTGAATGAGCGATAAAATAGTTTCTGGGTGGTTATTACCTAGATTAAATATTTCAAATCCACAATCTAGATCTAATGTTGCAATGATACCACTGACAATATCATCGATATAAGTAAAATCGCGCTTCAATAATCCATTGCCATACACATCGATGGGACTTTCTTTTAAAATGGATTCAGTGAAAGAAAAATATGCCATATCTGGCCTGCCCCAAGGCCCATATACAGTAAAAAATCTCAGTCCAATAATAGGCATTTGATATGTATGATGATAACTGTAGGCAAGCATCTCATTGCTTTTCTTAGTAGCGCCATATAAGGAAGTAGGAAAATCGGTATTGTCTTCTTCATGAAAAGGAGTTTTTTTATTATTCCCATACACAGAAGCCGAAGATGCAAAGATAAAAGGGGTTTTTTTATGTTTGTTAGCTTCCAACAAATGATAAAATGCCATGATGTTGGATTCCATATAGACTTCTGGATGCTCTAGCGAGAATCTCACACCTGCCTGCGCAGCAAGATGTACAATGTGTGTAATGGGATGGGATTGCAAGATATTTTCGATTAAAGGGGCATGGCAAAGAGTCCCTTCCTGGATAATAGCGCCCTCCTTTTTTAGGAGATTAGCACGATCATGTTTTAATTTTGGAGAATAATAATCATTAAAATCATCGACTCCAATTACCCTGTGACCATGTTGTAAAAGAGCTTTTGCTAAATGAAAGCCAATGAACCCTGCAATACCTGTGATAAAAACGAACTTTTTTTGCATAATAGAAAAAGAGTTAATTAATCTAGCCATTCTATCATAAAGAGGTGAAAGTGAGAACCATTCTTTTTTGTATTATTGCAATGTTTTTGTTTGCTTATTGCACTAATCCTCCCATTACGGGAAAAGATGTAGTGGGAGCAAGGGAATTTGTTATTGATTCTTATAAAATTAAAGAAGGGAAGCTCTCTATACTCGAATTGGAAGGAAAAGAGATTGATACACTAGATGCTGCATTATTTGTAGAAGAAAAAGACCTAATTGTAAATGGGGATGTGTTGGAGGTCTCTTTGTATCATCCCTCTCGTAAAGACATTGCTCCGTATATCCAGGAAGTAAGTAATAAAATAGGATATAAAGTAGAAGATGGTTTTTTATGTTTACCTGATTTATCCCCTATGGATGTTTCTGGCCTAACTATCGAGGAAGCTAGGAAAAAAATACAACAGAGTTATCAAAAGCAAATTCCAGATGTGGAGGTATTTGTTTTTTATAAAAAACGGATGGAAAAAAATGTAGAAATCATCGGTATGGTCAAAAATAACCAGGTAGGTGTCAATGCAAGAAGTAGACTGTTTGATGTACTTTCAAAAGCAGCGGTATCTTCTAGTGTCAATTGGTTTAAAAGTTATGTAGTAAGAGACCAAAAAACATTACCTATTGATTTATATAAATTGGTTTGTGAAGGGGATATGGGTCAAAATGTTGTAATGAAAAATGGAGATAAAATATTTGTTGCAGATATGGAATCTGCTGCGGTGATGGTAATTGGCGAGGTTGCAAAACAGGGAATTGTTTCTTTACATAGCAACTCTATTTCACTACAGGAAGCACTTGCAAAATCAGGTGGCATTTTATTCACCGGAAATAAAGCCTATATACAAGTCATTCGTGGAAATCTAGTAAAACCAAAAATTTATACATTGAATTGGAGACATATTATTCGGCTTCCATCAGATAGTTTATTGTTGATGCCGGGAGATATTGTCTATGTTGCTGCAAATCCTATATCGGAATGGAATCGCTTTATCAATCAGCTACTACCCTCATTTACTATGTATGAATTGTTTGCAAAAGGAATTAAAGGAGTAATTATTCAAGATGGTGCCATCAATTAAAACAGGTATTCATGGCTGGGATTTGAAGATAATTTATGGAAAATATAAAAAACCAATTTGGTTTTTAAGCTTTTTTTCTGCTGTGCTTGCGACCGGGGTCATTTGGAAATTACCTCATCAATATGAAGCAACTGCTATGTTCAAAGATGGGGGAATTGTCAGTAGAGAAAAAATGGGGTTCTTGTCTCAGTTGATGGGCATCAAGATGGAAGAGGCCGATGCAAAGGCTATTTTTTATTCTAGAACACTACTAGAGCCGCTTATTCGTGAATTTGGCCTTCAGGTAATTACTAAAGAAAATATGTATCTTCACAACTTTTATTTAGATATTGCTCGGAAGGTAAACGATACGATTGTAGTGCAAGAAGGCAAGGCTTTTCTTGAAAAAAGCAAACAAGAGGTAATAATCACAGGAGATCGATCTAAGAATCTTATTCCCATAAAAATTAAGCCGATAGATGATGTACTGCGAGATATTCGCAAATCGTTAATTGTTAAAGAACACCCAAAAAATGCCGGAATATTGAAAGTCTATTTTACGCATAGCAACCCGTTAGTAGCGCAGCAATTTATCAATCAATTAATGGATCAATATCGTGCTTATTTGAAAAAGGAAAATGAATCTATTGTAGAGCAGCAACTTGAGTTTTTGAAAAACAGACAACAAAGCGTGATGGGAAATATTAATCAATCCTTACTTGACCATGCAAACTATTTAGAGCACAATATGGGTGAAAGTGGTTTTTTTGCATATGAGGAAATAATTGCGCAAAATAACATCAGACAAAAGGAACTAACGCAGCAAATTCATCAGTTATTACTAGAAAAAAACACCTTATTATCCCTGCATGGCAATCAAGAAGATAGATGTATAGAACACTCACCGATCAAGGATCAGTTATTAAGGATACAAGAAGAGAGGCAAAAACTCTCTGCTGTAAGAAATAATACGCTCTTTTTTTTATCACATCATCCGAAACAAGCAACGCCTATAGAGAAGAAAAAATATTTTATTCTGAATTTGATTATTCCTAGAGTCAAACAAGAGCCTATTATAGACAAAAAAGAATTTTGGATGTTTGGTGGTATTGATTACGCTATGGCAAAAACGCTCACTATGCAATATCAAAGCCAGTTAGATGCCATCCATCAATTAGTTAAAAAATATGAATATATTTTAACAACTATTACACAAAATCCTTTTGCGCTTGCTTCTTTTGGCAGCAGTTTTACAGATGACACAATCAAACAGATGATAGAGTCGATTATTGAGATTATTCAAAAAATAAATAAAGAATCTTTTTTAAGTGACAAGGAAAAAGAGTTATTAACAACAGAGTTGCAATATAAACAGAAAATGGTTATCCAGCATCTGCAACATCTCATTCATTTTGCTAAATTGGAAATAGCGCAAGATGAGGAGCATAATCTTGCATTGCAACAACATGTTGTAGAATTATTAGATCAAGAACTTGCCATGCTATCGAAGCAATACAACAAACAAATTCAAGATAGGCTTCACCTGATAACAGATCAAATAGACTATTTACAAAAAGAACTGCTTGATGAAAGAGAAAAAATGCAGCATGTGCCGGTAAAATGGTTGAAAGAGCAGCAACTGAATATAGAAACAGAGTTGGAATCAGGACTATTAAAAGCTATTGTAGATACGCTAGAGTCAAAAAATGCGGAACATCTCATGATGAGGGTGCTTGCAAAACCAATTGATATGGCAGTATTACCGATTATGCCAAAACCAAAATATTTACCGATTGTTTTTATCGTATTGTCATTGTTTTTTCTCTTTTTTTATTTTTTCCTTTTTGTGGGATATCGCATGAGAAAGGGGCTATTAATTAATGATGAAAGTTTAAGCAAAATGGGATTTGTTGTTATTTGGAAAAAGTATCTTACATCTAGCTCACTTGAACAAAATATGCTAGCAAGTAGGCAAATAGCGAACCAATTGAAAAAAGTGACACTGTGGTGTGAAACAGAGCTTCAAGCTTATATGGATAATATCTGCAAGGTATTGAAGAAAGAAGGTAAGGACATTCTCATCATTGATGGGACTTTTTCTTCATCTAAAGAAGATGATCTTATTTATTCTATAGAAAACAACAAACCGATACAAATCGGAAAGTGCCCCTTTTATGACCTTGTTGTAACAAAACAAGACATCTATGGATTAGAGTTTTTAAAACGGAAAGACTTTTTCCTGTTTTTAGATCAGATGAGAAAAAAATACGATCATATTTTTATTCTTACAAACAAACGACTTCAGGATCCACAGGCGATATTTTTTGAAAAGCTATCAGATGGTGTAGTTGTCTTGGGACAAGAGAAATATAAAGAATATTTTTTTACACTTGATCCGGATAAGACGATAGTACTAGTTTAAAATCAGCCTGGCTTTACACGAAACTCGAGCAAACTGAGGTGGACCCCAAAGTTAAGAACGAAAATTAGCCTCCGGTGGATATCCATGGACGATTATTCAGATGAAAAATCGAGCACAATATATGAATCGCCAATTCAAAGTTGAGGCTATTGCGATTTTTGGAATCAACTCAGGGCAAGCTTTTGCAGCGGTTATTGGACCTTTGGTTGAAGTACCTGTCCTGATAAGCCTTGTGCAGGTTTCTTTGTGGATTAAGAAAAAAATCTATAGGATTGGGAATAAATAGAGAGCGTCATAAAATGTCTGAGCCTTCGGTCAAAAGCATTCTTTTCATATGCACGGGAAATTCCTGTCGCAGTCAAATGGCTGAGGGGTGGGTTAAAGAGCTTAAAAACGATGTTCTAGAGGCATACTCTGCCGGTATAGAAAAACATGGACTTGACCCAAAGGCAGTCAAAGTTATGTCTGAAGTCGGTGTAGACATATCCAAGCAGCAATCTAAGATCATAAGTGAATTAGCTAAAAAAGATTTCGATTATGTGGTCACGATCTGCAATGATGCCAATAAAAAATGCCCAATATTTCCTGGTAAAGCAAAACGACTTCATCATGGGTTTGATAACCCATCTATTTTAGCACAAAAATTCAAGTCTGAGGAAGAAGTCTTAACTGTTTATCGCCGTGTGCGTGATGAAATTAAAGCTTTCATTGAGAATATGCCGAATAACTTGTAGTCAGTTAAGCGACTTTTGGAGAATGTTTTTTTGGCTTTTAGAGTTTAAAAGAAGGTTAGATAATCCCAAGTACAAGGAGAGTTCCGAGAAGATATAACAAGGCGATGATGATTTTCTGTATGAATCCAATAGTGATTTTTTTTAGCAAAACCATCCCTAGGAAAACACCGCTCATGCCAGCGATTACAGCTACACTTAAAAGCGGCACATGCGTTCTTGTAAGCAAATGCTGGAAACTCAAACTATAGACAACAAGACGGATGATATCTACTATCACAGCAATTGCTGCATTTGTCCCGATGAATGCTTTCGTATCAAGATTGGTATTGATCAAGAAAATGCTACGAAGTGCACCCTGGTTCCCAGATAATCCTCCAAAAAAGCCGCTTATGACTCCTCCGAAAAACAAATTTTTGATTCTGTATATTTTGTGGGGAAACGCTTCCATCGTTGCAAACAGTATGAGGAGCAGTCCTATACAAATGTGGAGTAGTGAAATTTCTCCTTTGACTCCTAGAAAGGAGTATTCTTTTATAGGAGCGAATTCAGATAGACCTTTAAGTAATAAGGCTCCTGGGATTGATGCTGCTAAGGCTGTTGATCCAAACCTGAGAGCAATGTTCCAATCAATGGCTTTCCAAAGCAATCCTGTTTTCAAAACGTTATGAACCAAATGGATCATTGCTGTAAGACCAATTGCTATAGGTAAGGGTAAAAATATTGATCTTGCAACATTTTTCTGGACACTAAGAATTCGAACACATCTGTATTTGCCATAAATTTTCATAATCTACTGGAGAAACATACCCTAAAGTGGAATGTATCCTCTGACGATTATAAAATACTTCTATATACTCAAAAA
>JACRBE010000014.1 GCA_016213235.1 Chlamydiales bacterium
ATTTAAAGCGCGCCA
The DNA here is from genome assembly GCA_016213235.1 of Chlamydiales bacterium. Taxonomy (GTDB): domain Bacteria; phylum Chlamydiota; class Chlamydiia; order Chlamydiales; family JACRBE01; genus JACRBE01. Next base: position 16 of record JACRBE010000014.1, read on the forward strand.
ATATTAATTCTTATTCTCAAGCAGCAGAAGATCTGCTCTCGTATATTCTCCATATGCATCCTATGGATTTATATCTTCACTGTGACCAGCTCATTAGCGAAGAGGACCTGAATAAATTAAATGGTATGCTGCAAAGAAGAGTTGCTGGAGAACCTCTTCAGTATATTTTAAAAGAGATCTCCTTTTTTTCTTGCAGCATTCAAGTATCACAAGACGCCCTTATACCAAGACAGGAAACAGAGCTTTTGGTTGATAGGGCATGTAGCATTATCAAAGAGGATGGTTTACAAGGTAAAACGGTGTTTGATTTGTGTTGTGGCACAGGATGCATTGGTATTAGTGTAAAAAAACGGTACCCCTCTTTATCTGTCTATGCTTCGGATATATCACAGCCATGTGTGGAGCTTGCCAGGATAAACGCAGAGGCAAACAATGTGGATATAGACGTTTTAGTAGGAGATTTTTTACACCCTTTTAAAGGGCTTAAGGCCGATTATGTGTTTTGTAATCCTCCTTATATTTCTGAAGAAGAGTACCTCTATTTGGAAAAAGAAGTTTCCTGTTTTGAACCAAAGCTGGCGCTCATTGGTGGAGAGGATGGTTTGTTTTTCTATAAAAAGCTATCTATAGAGCTACCCGCATATTTAAAGCCAAAAGCAAAAGTATTTTTAGAAATAGGCAAAGATCAAGGAAAATGTTTAATTGGTATTTTTTCTTCAAGCGGCTGTAAAGCAATGTCTTGCGAAAAAGATTTAGCAGGACACGATCGTTTTTTTTTCCTTGAATTTGAATAATAGATCCTTTATCTTAATCCCAAGCGGAAATTAGGTGTATTATGTTTGGATCATTATCAGAGAAATTTGGACAGATCTTTTCTAGTCTTGCGAAAAATAAAACCATTAAAGAAGACGATATTGCCGAAGCTATCAAAACCGTGCGCCTCGCTCTTTTAGATGCAGATGTAAACTTTAAAGTAACATCTAATCTGATCAAAAGAGTAAAAGAAAAAGCAATCGATCAACAGCTTATTAAAGCGGTATCTCCATCCGATCAGTTTGTTAAAATCATGCATGATGAGCTGGTTGCTATCATGGGCAGTGATGAAGCAAAACTTAATTTGAGGGGGGCTCCTACTGTAATATTGCTGTGTGGTTTGCAGGGCTCTGGTAAAACAACGCATGCAGCAAAATTAGCATATTTTTTAAAAGGTAAAGAATTTAGAAAAAATCCTTTGCTAGTTGCTTGTGATTTGCAAAGACCCGCTGCTATTGATCAGTTAACGATATTAGGCAATCAAATTCATGTTCCTGTCTTTTCTATGCCTAATGAAAAAAATCCTTTAATCGTTGCAAAAGCTGCAATGGAGAAGGCAAAAAAAACAGGATATGATGTGGTCATTGTAGATACAGCTGGTAGACTTCATATCGATGATGAATTGATGGATCAACTAAAACATTTATATGATTTCTTAAAACCTCATGAAGTGTTGTTCGTGGCTTCTGCGGCTCTTGGGCAAAATGCCGTCCAAACAGCAAAAACATTTGATGAAAAGATTCCTATTACAGGAACAATATTGACGATGCTAGATGGATCAGCAAGAGCAGGTAGCGCAATTTCTATACAGGAAGTAACACAAAAACCACTTAAATTCGAAGGTGTTGGAGAAAAGATAGAAGATCTCCAACTATTTAATCCTCATTCGATGGCAGATCGAATTTTGGGAATGGGTGATGTCATTAACCTGGTTAAAAAAGCAAAAGAACATTTTGATGACAAGCAATCAGAAGAATTAGAAGAAAAACTAAGAAAAGCTAGTTTTACTTATGAAGATTATTTAACACAAATACAGTCCATCAAAAAAATGGGCCCCATTAAAAATTTGTTTAAAATGATGCCAGGCTTTTCTAATATGCAAGACTTAGATATGTCAGAAGATCAGTTCAAACAAACAGAAGCTATTATTCTCTCCATGACTCCTAAAGAAAGAGCCGGTTTTGATGAGCTAATACCCCCAAGAAGAAGAAGGCTTGCAGATGGTAGTGGTACCTCGATCGACGAAGTAAATAAACTCATTAAAGCCTTTAAACAAATCAAACAAGTTTTTAAACAACTTCCCTCTTTTCAGCGAAAAATGCAGAAAAATAAAAAATTTGCTGAGCAAATGGGGATGTCCTCTCAAATGATAGAGAAAATGTTTTCTTGAAGCATCATTTCTTGGAAAACTATTTTATAGAGAAAATAGTTGCATATAGAGTTTTTTTCTATTATACTACACCCCATCTATAGTAGGAGTAGTATCATGGCATTAAAGATCCGCCTAAGACAACAAGGAAGAACAAATCAACTCAGCTATCGTTTGGTTTTAACAGATATTCGAGCTCCAAGAGATGGTAAATATCTCGAATGTCTTGGCTGGTATGATCCAAAAAGAAAAGTAGAAAATGATGATGCAGAGCTAAAAGCAGATCGCATTGAGCATTGGTTAAAAGAAGGAGCTGAGATTAGCCCTAAGGCTTGCGCTTTATTAAAAAGAATCGCTCCGAGTGTTTATCAATCTTACCACCAGATGTGCACTGCAAGAAGATTGAAAAAAAATAAATAATGATGGAAATAGATATTCTTTCTTTATTTCCTGAGTATTTTCAGGGCCCTTTTGATGTGAGTATCATAAAAAGGGCAAAAGAAAAAAATCTATTATCAATCCGTCATAAGAATATTCGGGACTTTGCTGCTGATAAGCATAAGACAGTAGATGATAGACCTTATGGTGGAGGTCCCGGAATGGTAATGAAACCAGAGCCTGTTATTGATGCTATTCGTAGTGTTAAAACGGAAAAATCCCATGTGATTATGCTCTCACCACAAGGTAGAGCATTAAATGCTGCAAAATGTATAGAGCTGGCACAAAAACAACACCTTATTTTTGTATGCGGCCATTACGAAGGGATTGATGAAAGGGTAAATGAACTGGAAATCGATGAGGAAATCAGCATCGGGGACTATGTTCTCACCAATGGTTGTTTAGCTGCTATTGTCGTTATAGATGCAATGGCAAGATTTATACCTGGTGTTATTGGAAATGAGCAGGGTGCTTGGCAGGACTCTTTTATGAATAATGCCTTCGATACCCCGCATTATACAAGACCACCGGAATTTGAAGGTTTAAAAGTTCCTGAAGTGTTACTTCATGGAAATCATGCAGAGATAAAAAAATGGCGTGAAGAACAAGCACAAAAGAAAACAAAGCTTGTCAGGCCAGACTTGATGAACGAAAAGGGGCAAGAGGATGAGTCGTCAGCGGGTAATTGAACAATTAGAAAAAGAATGCTTAAAACAAGACATTCCTGAATTTTCTATTGGGGATACATTAAAGCTTTCTATCAAAATTACAGAAGAAGGCGAAAGCAACAAAGAACGTGTACAAGCTTTTACAGGTACTGTAATAGCAAGAAAAGGAACAGGTATTTCTGAATCTATTTCTCTTTATAGAGTAGCATATGGTTCTGCAATGGAACGTGTTTTCATGTTACATAGTCCACGAATCATAAAAATAGAAAAAACACGCTCTGGAAAAGTAAGAAGAAGCAAGCTTTATTACCTGCGAGGAGTCATGGGTAAAAAAGCAAAAGTAGATGAGAAGATCACTTCTAGAGAAAAAGCAGTAGAAGCATCGGACGAATCTACTGGTGAGACTAATCAAGTAGAATAATATCAAAAGTTTGTAGAATATAATTCTTTATCTAGATAACCTGAATTTTTTATCTTTGAAAAAAATAGAAAAATTCAGGTTTTTATGCATCATGGTGCTCCCTTTTATTACGAACAAATGGCTAGAAAAATTGGTTATCAGATTATTGCAGGTATTGATGAAGCAGGAAGGGGCCCCCTTGCAGGGCCTGTTGTAGCAGCAGCGTGTATTTTGCCTATGAATATCGATGTAAGTGAAATTGATGATAGCAAAAAACTCTCCAAAAAAAAGAGGTCCACACTTTACCATCAACTGATAAATAATAAAGACGTAATAATAGGTGTTGGTATTGTTGATGCAGCAACCATCGATGACATCAACATATTACAAGCAACGTTTCAAGCGATGCAACAAGCAGTAAGTTCACTTCCTATTAAACCTGATTTTCTCCTGATCGATGGAAATCGATCGTTTACAAAAACATTTCCTCATCAAACCATTGTAGCAGGAGACGCAAAGTCTGCGAGCATTGCTGCAGCATCGATTATTGCAAAGTATACAAGAGATCAAATCATGGAAGAATATCATAAGCAATACCCGAGTTATGGATTTGATGAGCATTATGGGTATGCAACAAAATTACATGTAGAGGCACTCAAGAGCTTTGGTCCGTGTGATATTCATCGCAAAAGCTTTGCTCCAATCAGGCAAGAAGTGGTACAATTTGATTTTTTTTCTTAAGTTAAGGATTTATGATGATTAGAAGCATGACCGCGTATGCAAGAAAAACACTGCAAACAAAAAAATCTAATATCACAATAGAAATATTTTCTTTGAATAGAAAAAATCTGGATATTCATACGATATTGCCAAAAGACTCTCTTAAGATGGAAATGCCCATTAGAAAAAAAATAGGGGATTTTGTAAAACGCGGGTCTATTACGATACGTATCTGTATTATGCCAAGTGGGCAATTAGCTGATCTATTACCAGCCGATGAAGCGCTTCTTTCCATGAAAAAATATCTAGAACAAAAAAGAGAGCTCCTCCACGTAAAAGAGAGCCTTTCTTTCCCTTTTATTTTAGAAGAGTGTGAAAAATATAGACAGGCTCAAGAGTACACGGAAGAAGAAATGAACTTGGTTGTAGCTGAGCTAGATGAGGTAATCAATACCTGGATAGAGATGAAACTAGAAGAGGGAAAGGCTTTACAACAAGATATTATTCCAAGATTAGAGGAGATATTAAATAAGCTAGTGATTATAGAAAAATTATCTAGCCAATCTATAGTGAGATTCAAAGAAAAAATTAAGAAGAAAATAGAAGAGATTTCGCTCGATATTCAATTAGATGAAGAAAGAATAGCCAAAGAAGTAGTTTTTTTTGCAGATAAGATAGATATTAATGAAGAGATCGTAAGGCTCCGCTCTCATGTGCACCAATTTCAACATACATTGAATTTAGCAGAGGTATCCGTTGGGAAAACACTCGATTTCCTAGTACAAGAAATGCATCGAGAAATCAATTCATTAGGAGTAAAAAGCCAGGAACTGGAAATTAGCAAACTGGTTATTGAAGCAAAAAGTGAGCTGGAAAAGATTAGAGAACAGGTGCAAAACATTGAGTAAAAAAGGTTTATTTATTGTAATGAGTGCTCCTGCGGGTGGGGGAAAGACAACGCTTGCCCAAATGCTGACAAAAGAGTTTAAAGGGAAAATTGTTCAGAGCATCTCTTGCACAACAAGAAAACCACGTCTTAATGAAAAAGATGGTAAAGACTACCATTTTCTTTCGAAAGAGGAATTTTTTAATCTTGCTAGCCAAGATAAGTTTTTAGAATACGCGCCAGTATTTGACCATTATTATGGCACCCTAAAAGAGGATGTAAATTATCTGCTAAATGAGGGGAAACATGTTTTATTAGTGATTGATACGCAGGGTGCTATGCAGATAAAAAAGAAGGCGGCTGCCATCTTTATTTTTGTGGTGCCACCCTCCATGGAAGAGCTTAAAGAGCGCTTGATAAAAAGAGGAACAGAGGATGAAAATAGCATAAAACAGCGTCTGGCTATTGCAAAACAAGAATTAGAGATGTCGAAAGAGTACGATTATGTTATAATGAATCAGGATTTATCTAAGGCGTATGAAGAATTAAAAGATATTATTATCAAAGAAATAGGAGAGGAGAATCTATAATATGATAAAGCACGAGTTAACGAATGAAACAATTATGAAGCATTTTGATAACAATTTTGAACTCGCTTTATATGCAATTGACATTGCACAACGATTAATCAAAACAGGAAAAGAAGTCAAAATAGGAAAACTATTAGAAGAAATAAAAAAACATCCTGATCAATTTGAAATAGAAGAACCAATTGAGAGTGAAGACGAACAAAGTGTCTAAAAAAGTACTCATTACTTCTGCTCTGCCCTATGCAAATGGCCCCCTTCATTTTGGCCATATTGCAGGAGCCTATTTGCCGGCTGATTGTTATGCTAGATTTGAGAGGTTAAAAGGCTCTGATGTGTTGTTCATCAGTGGATCCGATGAATATGGTATTGCTATTACACTCAGCGCTGAAATGGCAAAACGCTCTCCCAAAGAGCATGTAGATATTTTTCACAAAATAAATAAAGACTTCTTTGATCAGCTACATATCTCATTTGATCACTATTCCAGAACAACTTGGGATGGGCATGCAGAAACCACAAAAGAGTTTTTCTTTGATCTTTTAAAGAATGGATATATTGAAGCAAAAGTAACCGATCAACTCTATTCAGAAAATGACAAACAATTTTTAGCAGATCGATATGTGGAAGGTACCTGTCCCAAATGTGGTTTTAAAGAGGCTAGGGGAGATGAATGTCCTAGTTGTGGAGCTAGTTATGAAGCAATCGATCTTATCCATCCCATATCAAAAGTAACGAGAGCAAAATTAGTAAAAAAACCAACAAAACATTGGTTTTTACTGTTTGATAAGTTTAAAGAGCCTCTTGCCAAATGGATTCAAACAAAGCATTGGAAAGCAAATGTCACTGCTTTTGCGCAGCATTACATAGATGAATTAAAACCAAGAGCGATTACTAGAGATTCTGACTGGGGTATACCTGTGCCGCTAAAAGAGGCAGAAGGTAAAGTTTTTTACGTCTGGTTTGATGCTCCTATTGGATATATTTCTGCAACAAAAGAGTGGGCGCAGAAAATAGGTGATCCGGAAAAGTGGAAAGATTACTGGCTTAATCAAGGCGTAGCACTTGTACAGTTCATAGGCAAGGATAATATTCCATTTCATGCAGTTTTTTTCCCTGCGATGATCATGGGGCAAAATAAGCCGTACAATCTTGTAAGTGACCTTCCTGCAAATGAATTTTATAAGCTCGAAGGTAAACAATTTAGTAAATCTAGTGGCTGGTATATTGATTTAAAGCAGTTTTTTGAGAAATTTACCACTGATCAAATTAGATATGTTATAGCATCCAATGCCCCGGAGACATCCGATTCGGAGTTCTTATGGAAAGATTTCCAAAGTCGCTGCAATGCCGATTTAGTTGGAAAATATGGTAATTTAGCCAATAGGACACTCACGTTTATTCACACCAGAATGAATAAAGAAGTGCCACCTTGTGGCTCGCTTACCGAAAAAGATCAAGTTTTTATCAGTGAAATGAAACGATTTGCAAATGAAATCGCTACTGCTTATTCTTCTCATCAATTAAGAAAAGCGTCTTCTCTGATTATGGAGCTCTCTGCTCTTGGCAATGCTTATTTTGATCATGCAAAGCCATGGGTGTTATTAAAAGAAGCTTCTTCCATAAACGAGTTAAATACAAGCCTACACCTTTGTATTTATTGCCTTCAAGTTCTAGCGCTAGTTTCATCACCCATTATTCCTACAGCAGCAGGCGATTTATGGGAGCAACTTGGATATAAGACACGTTTAGAAAAAGGATCCTGGGAGACGATTATAGGCCAAATGCCAATATCAGGCACATCACTGCCGATGCCGCATATTATATTTAAAAAGATAGAAGATGATATTATCCAAGAGGAGATACAGAAATTGAATTCTACATTAACACAGTCACAAGAAAATGAGAGTAAGGAATCTCTAATCACTTTTGATGAATTTTCCAAAGTAAAATTAAAGGTAGGAGAAATCATCGAAGCCAAAAAGGTAGAGAAAAGCAATAAATTGCTACATCTTACAGTAAGCTTTGGAGATCATAAGCGAAGTATAGTATCCGGTATTGCAAAGAGTTATGTTCCTGAAGACATCATAGGAAAAAAAGCCGTCTTTGTTGTAAATCTGGTTCCAACAAAACTCATGGGTATACCAAGTGAGGGGATGCTGCTTTGTGCAAAAAGCGGAGATATGCTCGAAATACCTGCTTTGCAACAAACGCCAGCTGGCTCCGATGTGTCATAAAATAATGGCTCATGGGAAGAATTGGGGGAGAAACTCATATGCTTTCATTACATTCATCCTACTAACCGACACTCTTGCTTATGAAGATGATATAACCTTAATTTGAAATATTCCTAAAAATGGCTAATTGGCAACTTCTATTTTTGATAATAATCTGCTCTCCATTGATGTCCCAACCAAGCGCCATCTTGACACTTATTAAAGATGATATGGGTTGTTGAAACCTCATTTGCAATATAGTGTCCTAGACAAAACATATAGCACAGAAAAAGATGCTAGATAGTTTACACCTGACATCTATTCAAACTCTCAAATAAATATAGGTTGTCAAATTATGGTTTATCTAGGATAGAGTTGTTGTGATTGGTACGCTGCTTTACTCCACAATATTTAATACCGAGGCATCATCGTTCAATAGGTCGGCCCTTTCATTTTAATATCGATTCTCTTAGGGTGCATTGACAAAAAAAAATATAGATTATAAGTAAATAAAGCAAAGCTGTTTATTTAAGGACTCAGTATGAGCATGCCAGAATCCGGTAATCTATTAGGAATGTTTCAAGATTTACAAAATAAAGTACTAAGCTTGGAGGAAAGATTTTCTCAAGAAAAGGCAGATGTGGATGATGTGCGATGTGTTGCAGACGCTTGCATGTCCGCACTAGATGTGTTAAATCTATCGAAAGTTATGTTGTCTCAGTTAATTAAGCTGCATGATTATAGACTTTTTCTAGAAAGTTGTTGTGAAACCTCAGGAGTAGTCGAATCTGCAATACAAAAAAAAATTCAAGCGATGTGTGCAAAAATCTTGAATATTGAAACGAAGGCAAGCTCAGGGAGTTTAATTGATCCTATTTCTCAATTGCGGCAAATGGTTGATAAGGACGATTTAAAAGATCAAATCATAGATCAGGTTGAAAAAGTAAAGCCGGAAGAACGTCTAGCTTTTGTTATAAATTATACAGAGTTGCTAGAAGGAAGGTTTAATGAGGAAGAACAACGTGCGATAATCTCGACTGTTGCTCAAATAAAAGAAGAACAGCGTGCAGATGCTCTTGCTAAAAGTAAAGGGTTAATACAAGAGACTACTTATGGCTCTTATAGAGCAAAGATTATTCTAGCTGTTGCAGGAATAGATAAAAGAAGTCGCGCAGCCTTTGTTGTAGACTACATACAATTACTCAAGGGAATTACCAACGAGGATGTTCGAATAAAAATTATTTGGGATATTGCTCAATCAGAAAAAGGAAGTCGTGCAGCCTTTGTTGTAGACTATATACAATTGCTCAAGGGAATTATTAATGAGAAACAACAAACTACTATTATCGATACGGTTGCAGGTATGAATTGTGCGGAAGATGTTCTTGCCAAAACTAAAGAATTGATAGAATGGATTCCTGATGGCGAAGATCGAGTGAATATCCTTTTGACTGTTAATCGAATAGAAAAAGAAAAACGAGCGGCCTTTGTTGTAAATTATACACAATTACTTAGTGGAATTACCGATAGAGAAGCTCGAAAGAAATTCATCAAAATCATGGTAGGAATACCGGTAAAAGATCGTGCAGCTTTTGTTATAAATTGTATTCAATTGTTAAGAGATATTTCTGATGAGAAACAACGAACTTCGATTATTTTTTCTGTTACGGGAATGACGGCAATAGATAGGGTGTCATTTATTGCAAGTTATATTCAATTGCTAGAAGGAGTTTCCGACGATGAAGTTCGGACTGCGATTATCCAAGCTGTTTCAAAAATGGTTGATCATGGTCTTATAAAAGTTGTTATCGAAGGCAAAAAATTAGTAGAAGGAATTTCTGACGACAAGGCTCGCCTTGCGATTATCTTGGCTGTTACAAGAATAGATGAAAGAAGTTATTTAAATGTTATTATCGAGAGTCAGCAGTTAATAAAAGGGATGACTAATGGTTATGATCGGGTGAATATCATTTTAGCTGTTGCAGACATAACAATGCAAGATCGAGTAGACTTTGTTGCAAAGTATGCTCAGTTGCTAGAAGGAATTCCAGATGGCAAAGATTTGACTGTTCTTGTTCGGGTTATTGCAGAAATAGATACCAAGGATCGTATGGCTTTTGTGAATGACTGTCTGAGAATGGTAGATGGAGTAGGAACTCCTGCCGATAAGATAGCTTTACTTGCGACGATCACAGCGGAAACGATTTCAAAGAAAATGGCGCATAAGATGGTGACAGCATGTCGCTCGCTTGTGGATGGGATGGGGGAAGCAGAACAATTCATCATTGCAGATAAGCTATTTGTTATTCTAAATAGCATTCCTGATCTGAATACAAGAATAGCAATCATCAATGCGATTATAGCAGAGCCTCCAGGGGGTAAACGCGCAGCTATAATGGACTGCTGTATCAAGTGTCTTAGTGGTATAACAGATCATAGGGCGCAGACCATCCAATCTATTGTGGTAATCTTAAGAGATACTTTACCGGAACAGTTATCCCAAGTTATTGATGTTTGCGCAGAAATAAAGCCTGCAGATCGCTCAGATATTCTTATATTTTGTGCTCCATTAATGAAATGGCTTTCCGATGCGAATGATAAAATAGAGGTAATAAAGCGCGCTACGTCATTGGTAGAAGAAAAATTTCCTTTAACCGCTGAATCTTTAATTGTAAACAATCCGCCGTCGAAAATTATTGTACTGGCTACAGTGTGTACAACACCGGATATCATCAGTGATGTTCCTTCAGAGTTTAAAAAAGAGGAATTTATCAGGGAATGTATGCAAACCAATCCTGTAACTATACTGCATCTGGCCCAACTATTGGAAGCCTCTGCAACACCATCTGCATCCTCAGAGACTGTAGGGTGGACAAAAGAGGATGTGCAAAAGAGAAACTCTTATCAAATAAATAATGAAGGATATGTAGTCGGACAAAGAGGCCTAGGAGCATTAATCCCTAGTGCAATAACGACTGAGGAAACAGATAATTTTAACAAACTGATCGATTTTCAAAGCGAATTATTGGAAGATTTTACCGAGGATGACAAAAAGGAAATTAAATCAAAGTTGATCCCCAAGTTATTACAGGCATCACATTTTCTCATAGAGGAGTACAAAAAATCTGGGGTAGAAAAACCGGAAGAGTTAAAAATTTCAGGAACAAACAGTCAATTTCTGTCTATTAAACTTCATGATATAAAGTATATTGCTTCTGTAAAAATTCTGAAAGATGGAACAATTGTTTACTCTCTTCCACGTGCAAAACTTAGAGAGGGAGGATTCAAAAAAGTGACGTTTAAACTTTTTTCCTCTGTTTCTGCCCCAGAAAGTTTAGAGGCAAGAGCTAAATTTATATTAAAACCTAGTGTAAGAAAAGATCGTTTTTGCCAGGGAAATATTAAGACAGTGATAGAGTTGTCCCCCAAACTTGCTCATCCCAATGTTGCAGTACCTATACAAGCTATGGAGAGGATTTCTGCTACTAGTTTGGATAGCGTTGGTTACATGCCTATCATGCAAGAAATACAACTAGTGATTAAGGATCTTACTGATCAATTAGAACATAAGACTATTGAGGAACAGATAGAAATCCTTTGTTCTATTCTGGATCTGTTAGGACAAATTGCGCAAGGGTTAGAACATATAGATAAAGCTGGCTATGTTCATAATGATATTAAACCGGGTAATATACTTGTTGCAAAAGAGCTAGTAGAGGGAAAACTTAAACTTGTTGCAAAAGTTAATGATTTTGATTTGATGACAACCAAAAGTGCAGCTGAAAGTGGTGAGCGCATGGACGTTGGGACAGAAGGTTATTTCATTTTTGGAATCAAGCGTAGTATACATTCGGACATGTATGCTCTTTGTGTTACTCTTCGTAAATTTCTTCCTGCTTTGGATAAGATTAAATCCAAAATTACAATAACAGATGAAAAAGGAGTCAGGGTAAGGGGTGTTTGGGAAGGGATACAAAATAAGATTACAGCAGAAATAATCGATAAAATAGCGCCACTTGGAGCGATAGCTTATCCAGACAGTAATATTTCTTATCGAGGTATTTCAGCCTATTTGACATATTTACAAACTATGTTAAGGAATAGTACAACTACTGCATAAATATTAAACAGAGGATGTGCGTTAAATAAAGCCATCTTGCAAAGATTCTTATTTAGCGTTCCTACCTTAACCTCATCCTGATCAAAACAAGCACTTGCTGCATGGCATAAACAAGTCCCGTATGTCTTTTTTGTACCTGCTCATTTTTAATGCCTATTGCAAGTGCTTTTTTTGTCCCAATTACAATTACCAGTTTTTTCCCTCTGGTAATGCCTGTATATAGTAAATTACGATAGAGTAACTTAAAATGTGCAGTATGTATTGGCATGATGACACAGGGGCACTCACTTCCTTGATACTTATGAATAGAACATGCATAAGAAAGAACCAGTTCATCTAGTTCCGTAAAATCATAGGGGACATCCTTTTGATCAAAGGAGACGATAAGCTCTTCATCATCTGCTGAAATATCTTCAATAATCCCTACATCGCCATTATAGACCTTTTTTGTGTAGTTATTACGAATCTGCATGACTTTATCACCAATGAAAAACTTTCTCCCCATTTTCTCTACAAAAACTTCGGACTGGTTCAGCTCTTTTTGTAATACATGATTGAGATTCTCAATACCAACAATCCCTTTTCTCATGGGAGATAGTACTTGGATGTCTTCAATAGGATCATAGCCTTTTTTAGATGGAAGGCGATTCTTTACAAGCGAGAGGATCTCTTTTACAATATCTTCTTGCTCATCACGCTGAATAAAAATAAAATCACTAAGATTGCCATTAGAGGTATCTGGAAACATCCCATGATTAATACGGTGTGCATTGGTAATGATTTTTGATCCCTTTGCCTGACGAAATATCTCTTTTAGCATTACTGTCGGTATGCATCCGGAGTTGATCAGGTCTTTCAAAATATTACCAGCACCAACGCTTGGTAATTGGTCTATATCCCCAATAAATATTACTTTTGCACCAGATGGTATTGCTTTTAACAAATGATACATTAAGAAGGTATCGATCATCGAGGCTTCGTCAATGATGATCAGATCACATTCCAATGGGAATTTACGGTTGCGCTTAAAACCTTTCGATGCAAAATCAAACTCAAGTAAGCTATGGATGGTAAAAGCCTTTTTCTTGTTGATTTCAGTCATCCTTTTTGCTGCCTTACCAGTTGGAGCCGCTAATAGTATGTTTTCTGACAACTGAGAAAAAATAGTCACGATGGCATGAGTGATCGTGCTCTTTCCCGTACCGGGACCCCCGGTAATAATGGAGAGCTTTTCTTTTAATGATACGTGAATGGCCTGGGATTGCTCTTCAGCAAATTTAATGTTTAATTCCTTTTCTACCCAGTCAATTGCTTGATTCACATGAACAGATCGGATATCCGCATCGGATTCAATGAGTCGCTTTAATTCGTTGCTAATACCTAGTTCAGAGGCATAAAAAGCAGTCAGCCATACATAGGGGGTGGATTCACTATCCATAGAAGAGATCTTAATTCTCTCTTCCTTTCCCAGATCCTGTAGTTGATGAGAGATTTTTTCCTTGTCTACTTCAATCATCACTCCGACTTCTTCTATTAATTGCATTGTTGGATAGCAGGTGTGACCCTCATCTGCAAGCTCTTGTAGCGTATGTTCAATAGCGCAAGAGATCCTCTGAGGAGAATCTGCAGCAGTACCAAGACTCTGCGCTATTTTATCAGCGGTTTTAAACCCAACACCAAGCATCTCTCTTGCAATCGCGTAAGGGTTTTTTGTTAGAAGATCAATGCTATTATCACCAAAACGCTTGTAGATTTTTTGCGCCAGCGAGGTGCTAATATTATGAGAGCGTAAAAATAACATAACTTTGCGCACATGTTTTTGGTCCTGCCAGCAAGCAATGATTTTTTCTAGTTTTTTTTCGCCTATACCTTCGATTTCTAAAAGACGATTTGGTTGATTATCAATTATCTCAAGAGTTTTTTCTTTAAATAATCTGACAATTTTTTTTGCATAGGTAGGACCGATGCCTTTGATGAGGCCTGATTCTAAATAACGTTGTATCCCTTCCACGTTTTGTGGCTCTTTAAAATCATAACTGCTAACAGAAAATTGTCTACCATAAGAGGGGTGATGGATCCATTTTCCTGTGCAGGAGATAACCTCTCCCGGATGTAAATGGGTGAATGTGCCCGTGATACAGGTTTTAAGCTCTTTTGATGCATTTTTTAAATGCGCAACACCAAATCCTGATTCTTCATCAAAATATACAATATGGTCAATACTGCCTGATAAATGCTCTTCTGTCATACCTGTTTAGTATGCCTGAACTAGTGTTTTCTGATTACTTTTTTTCTGTGAAAAATCAGTTGTGCTTGTTATAAGAGGTGTTTTTAATTAGGTGATGGTATGAGAAAATTGATGGTGTTTTTTGTTATTATAAGTTGTTATTTGCAAGGATATGAGGAGATCAATTGTCTGTCTTTTTCGGGTTCTGGTTCTCATTTGTTTAATCTATATATAGCACAATTATTAGATACGGATATTAATGTAAGAAATAAGAAGGGAGAGTACAAATATACAAGACTTAATCAATACTTTCAACTCTCTTATAATCCTAATTATCCACCATTTTATCGGACACATTTTATTGAGACAATCAAAACACAAAATCCAGATGACATTTTATTGATATTGCTGCTAAGGGATTACAAGGAGTGTTTTTTTCATCAGATCAAGAATGGTCAGATTCTATTTGGACGATATAAAATTAATCGTCATATATCCATTTTTAATGAAACCATGAAACAGTACTTTAAAGATCTTAATTTTTTTCATCAATGGCAGGGAGAGAATAAAATTATTATTTATTATGAGGACTTAATTACTACTCCTAGTATCGCTCTAGCAGAGTTAGCTCAACATTTGCAAATGGATGCTACTCAGTTAGAAAATTGTATAGAAAAGGTAAACCAAATAAAAAATGATGTTTTTAAGATATACCCAGGAGCTGCTCCTTCAAGAGGAAAAGATATTCATTTCCATGCAAAAAAACACAACAAAGAACTAATGAAAGTATTTGATTTGGTGGTACAACAATCTTATGATGAGTTTTGTCAAACATATCTTAAGCGCTATATCAAGTAGCTAAATTAAGGCACTTTCTTCTCTGGACAAATCTAGCGCTGTTATTGTTTGTCTTTAGCTAGTGAATATTCAAATTCGAAAAGGCCTCTTCGTGATGAAGAGGCCTTATAAGGTTAAAAGAGTTGTGTGTAAGAGAGCACAATAGAAACAAAGTTGGTACTATTTCTTCCAGTGATTGGAAGCCAAATGCCACCAATAAATCCACCAGAGTCAGTTACGTTATATTCGATTGCAGGAGCAATGGATAAAGAATCAGATGGAGGCGTCCCATTAGATGCCGTTGATCCTGTAGAGGTCACTCCTGGAGTTCCTGTAAAGGTGCTTTTACTAGAATAAGTGTAAACTAGGTCTGTTGCAAATACCCATTTTTGTGTAAGGCTAACTTCTACACCAAGGTCTGCATTAACAGTATTACCTACTTTGATCTTGCCATCTGTACCAAAGCCGCCGCCATAGGAGTTAAAGCTGTCTACTGATACACGGTGATCTGCAAATTGATAATTTGAAGTAAGTCTCATTGCAACAGGATGCAGTGGCATCCACCAAAAAATCTTGCTTATGTTAAGGCCAACGCTAGAAACAAATGCTCCACCGCCTGTAGAATCAAGGCCTCCTTTACTTGCACTTAAATGGTTGTATTTTCCAGTAGGAAATATCTCTCCTAATACCATACGAATGGATGGTGCATAAGGTGTCTCTTTTAATAGCTGGAGACCAAAGCTAAGGGATGTATCACCAAAGTTTTGTGCAGAATTTCCATTTTGCCATTTAAAGAAACCTTGAGGAATAATTGTCGCATCCAGCCAATTTAATATACCAAACTGAAAAACAAATACCGGGTTGAGTACATAGGCAGTTGACATAGATACAGAATGCCTATGATCATTAAATGATGCATAATTAATGTTAAAATAGAGATAGGGCTGTATGTTAATATGTCCCATCGGAACGTTATTAGCAGATGATGTAATGAGCGGTCCTGTATAATAAGGAATAAACATCTCTTTAGCGACATTGAAATCATTTTCCGCTTGGTTCAATTCTTGTTGAACCTGCTCTGGTGTTTTTATTTGCTGGTCAGCATAGATTCCAGCTGTAACAGCAAAAATACTGAAAAAAAATTTACGAAACATATTGTCCTTTTTTTTACTGAGTGCTATGTGAAAGATATAAATTAAATTATTTTAAATTAGTAGAAAAATATGGAAATATCAGGACCAAATCCAAATCAACCAACTTACAAAGAAGAGTTTAAGCAAAGTGTTAAACTGTTTCAGGACAGTTTTAACAATATGCAATCATCCACATTTGATGCTCAAAAAGCACAGTATGTAAAAACAATGAAAGAGTCCCTTGATGTGATGCAAGACTCTGCAAGTGGGATGATTAATCAACATCTTTGTGATTTGAAGGCAACGCTGTCCAGCGATTTGAATCAATATCTTGCAAATCCGACAGATAGCAATAAACAAAGAATTCAGAAAGACCTGGATTCTATGAAAAATGCTTAGATAGAAATAGAGGATCCATCCATTTGGTGAATTGATCTCTATCCACGTTGCAGCCACTGATAATGCAAACAATATTAGTAGGAGGCAACTGTTGCATATGCTTTAATAGATAAGCAAAGGGTGCAGCGCCAGATGGCTCTATGATCATGCCCATCTGATTATATAAAAACCTCATCCCATCAATGATATCCTGATCGGATACAAGCTTTACATCATCAACATATTGCTCTATCAGAGGATAAGGTAAATCGCCCACCTGTGGCGCCCTAAGACCATCAGCAATTGTATGGATATCGTTTTTCATCACACGGTGCCCTTGCTCTCTAGATAGGAAATAATCATTTGCACCATCTGGTTCAATACCAATTATTTGTGTAGTAGGGGATAAATTCTTCAAGCAAGCGCTAAGTCCAGCTATTAGCCCTCCTCCTCCAATCTGACAATATACCATACCCACATCATCTAACTGCTGTTTAATTTCGTATCCGAGTGTGGCAGATCCATCAATCATCCCTATATGATCATACGGATGTAGCATAGTGAGGGTTTCGCTTTGTGCAAGCTGTTTTACTTTTTCTAGTTGCTCAAGGTGCGTGTTACCATGCAAAATCAACCTAGCTCCTAGTTTTTTTGCGCTTTCCTGCTTAACCATAGGAGCATGAGGCGGCATAACAATCGTAACGGGAATATTGAGCTGATTGCCCACATAGGCAACAGCATAACCAAAATTGCCTGAGCTTCTTGTAATAATGCCAGATGCTTTTTGCTTGGGAGATAAGCGTAGTACTGAGGCAAAAGCGCCTCTGAGTTTAAATGATCCTGTGGGTTGAAGATGTTCACATTTTACGAAAATACGATGCTGGCAATTTAAATGCTTTTCCAAAGCAAAGCAGCGAACAAGTGGTGTTTTTGCAATGTAGGGTTCTATCAGATGATAAGTCTCTTCTGCATGTTTAATATCAAACATAATTTTCTCGTTTAAACATAAAAACTATAAACTTTTTTTGCTTAATGATAAATAGAAAATAAGATAAGGGGTAAAACATGAAACAGAGTGTGTCACATACAGATATGCTTAAAGGAAGTATTTGGATGACAGTTTCTGTCACATTTCTTTCTTTTTCGTTCTTTTTTCTCCAACTTAACCTGGGTAAAATAAATTATTTTTCTCTTATCTTTTACCGATTTTTTATCCCACTTGTTATCACCTGGATTTACATGATAGCAAAGACAAAACGCTTTTTCCCCTTTGAATGTAAAGATATCAAGCTCCATCTGCTTCGAGTGTTTTGTACGCTAATGGCACAATACAGCATTGCCTTTTATATGATGCAACATTCATTGCTCAATGCCACTGTAATACTCAGCATCTCTCCCCTTATCATTCCGATTCTAGAAAGGATATTTTTTGGACATAAGATAGGAAGGTCGACCATCATTGGCGCTACGATTGCGTTTGTGGGCGTTATACTCGTCTTAAACCCAGATACAGATGTTTTTTCTTTGATGAGTGGAATAGCTATTCTTGGCGCGTTTGGACAAGCAGGCTCACAAGTACTCTATGGATTAAGATCTCAAAAAGAGGGACTGTTAGATCAATTGTTTTATCTTTTTCTTTTTGCTTCCATTTTTTCTATTATTCCTTTTTTCCTTATCAAGGCAGATGGTGCAGCTTTTGTCAATGATCCTATGGTGTATGGGTCTATCGTTCTAATGGCTATATGTTTAATGGGTAATCAAATAATTCGAGGGGCAGCCTACAAACTGGTAAGACCATCACAGGTAGCTGTATTCTTTTATTTTTCTATTCTTGTTTCGGGAGTCATTGATGTTGTTTACTTTAATAAGATCCCTACTGCTATGAACCTCGTAGGTGCTGCGCTTGTGATTCTTGGAGGACTTGCTAAAATCTTTTTAAGACACTCCTTTTTACAGAAAAAATAGAAATCGATCGTAAAACACTGGAAAGAAAAAGATTTTAACGATTACAATTTTAAGTGATGTTCAATATAACAAGTAAAGCTTATGAGTTTAAAATCAGATAAATGGATTAGAAAAATGGCGAAAGAAAAAGGTATGATCGAGCCTTTTTCAGACAAGTTGATTCGAGAGGTAGAGGGAAATCGTATTGTTAGCTATGGTCTTTCCAGCTATGGCTATGACCTCAGAGTATCTGATCAGTTTAAAGTTTTTACAAACGTCTATAGCTCCATTGTAGACCCAAAAAAATTCGCAGATAACTCCTTTGTAGATATTCAGGCAGATATTTGTATCATTCCTCCAAACTCCTTTGCTTTAGCCGTAAGTATAGAATATTTCCGAATACCAAGAAATGTACTCACCCTTTGCATTGGTAAGTCGACTTATGCCAGATGCGGTATCATTGTCAATGTGACACCCTTTGAACCAGAGTGGGAGGGCTTTGTTACCCTGGAAATTTCCAATACAACTCCGCTTCCTGCAAAAATCTATGCTAACGAGGGCCTCGCTCAAGTCCTTTCCTTGAATCCGATGAAGCCTGTGAGGTTTCTTATGCAGATAGGAAAGGAAAGTACATGAAGCAGGAAAGAGTAATTACTACCCCAAAAGTATAGAAATAAAATTATAATTTTAATAAAAACAGATTATAATTTGTTTTAGTTTGTTTTTTTCTATATCTATTTATTCTATTAGTCATAAAACACCCTCAATAGGGGGATATTATCACTTTAAAAATAAACACTATGGAGGTAGTCATGGCTACAACATTATCTGCCGCAAATCTTGCTCCTATATCAAGCTTTACGGCATCTATTCAACCAACCAATTGGGAAGAAACTCTGGTTTTTGAAGCAGTTAATCCAACAAACTCAGAATGCACAAGAACAACATATCAAATTGCACTGGTTGCACTAGCGGTTTTTGTGACACTAATCACATGTGGAACTGCTCTTATATTGGTTCATCGACTCTATCATGTGTATGGTGACTGCCAAACTAAAATAGATGATGAGATTGTGATTACGTCACCAGAACAAATGACAGTATTTATCAGACAAGAAACTGATAACGTGCTAACAAAAGTTCAAAAAATAATTGATGCCGGCATCAATGTTGTAATATCACGTAAAGGAATCAATTCTTTTGCTCAAGAACGTTTAGCAAAGGCAGGAATAATATCCATTA
>JACRBE010000013.1 GCA_016213235.1 Chlamydiales bacterium
AGGAAGAGTAAAAGGAAGAGATTGGTATGACCTGGTCTGGTATGTTGCAAAAAAAATACCACTCCATTTATCTCATCTTGAATTGCGGTTAAAACAGACAGCTTTTATCGATGAAAATGTCAACCTTTCTCCTGATGTTTTTTCTCAATTATATTTGGAAAAAGTAAAAAAATTGGATGTTGCATCAGCAAAAGCTGATGTAATATCTTTTATTGCTCATCCTGAAGTCTTAGAAATATGGTCACAATCTTATTTTCTTGATCTTCTACCGAAAATTAATTTTTGTTAAAAGACCCCCATAAGTTAACCGTTGGAAAACATCCGGATATTTTAACCTGAAAGTTAGCGCATTGCTAACATACCGGTTATTTTAGCAGTAAAAGCAGGTGTGACACATGCTAGTGAAATTGTACTACATGTGTCATAGGGGAGAGGATAATTTCATCACAAACAGAAGAGGAGCGCATCTTCAAGATCATTTTTACAGCCATTGCGATGTCTTCTGGCAGTAATGCATGAGCATCGTCCTCTCCCGGTGCAAAATTTAAGTGATCATAAAAACTCGTTCTTGTCATGCCAGGCTGTATCATGGATACACGAGTGCCTGATTTGCCACACTCTTGTCTGATAGCTTGTGCAAAGCCTCTTAATGCAAATTTGGAGGCGCAGTAAATAGATCCTTTTCTTTTCCCCTCCAGCGCTGCTTCTGATCCGATAAAAATAATGTCCGTATGCTGTTTCGTTTTCAAGAATCCTATCAGATGTTTGACCAAATAGACATGAGATAAAAAATTCACATCCATCATTTCATGGATATGCTCAAAAGATAGTTGCTCTAAATGTCCAAAATATCCAACACCTGCATTACAAATCAGTCCATCTACCTGAGGATGGGTAGAAGTGATTGTTTTTACCATGTTATCTATTTGATCCAAATGAGACAGATCACAGGTAATATGATGATAGTTACAAGAAGAAAAAGAGGGTGTTGTTCTGGATATACCAATAACGGTATGGCCATCCTCGAGAAGGTGCTCTACGCATGTTTTCCCAATACCGGAGCTGGATCCGGTGACGATGATGGTTCTTAACATAAAAATAACTGCTCTTGTGGTACATGTTTTAATATTGCATCTTTGCAAAAAGTCAGGAGTTCTGTTTTTTCCTGGTTGGAGTGGATCAAAGGTTCATGGGGGAGTAAAGATTCCATCTTCTTTTTAAAATCGGGAGGCAGGCGATAGTGCCCCAGTGTTACAGAGTGCAAGCGACTATGGTTAATAATAGAAAACGAATCTTGGAATAGCGATAGATAATGGGAAGTAGCATTTTTGAAGGAAATAATAGGATCAAAACGCAGTCCGATGTTCCATCCCCTTTGTTGCAATTTCCCGATGCATTCCAGGCGCTTTGCTGTAGAAGGAGCTTTAATTTCAACTTCTTTTGCTACAATGGAAGGATTTAAACTATAGGCAATCACGACATTGTTTAAAGGGGGTAACTCTAACAAGGAGTGGATGTTGGAACTTTTTGTCCTCAGCTCAAATGTAACATGGGGATGTTTGGAAAAAAAAGAGTAATAGCTCTTAATAAAGTGAGTGATGGATTCTAAAGCTAAACTATCTCCATCATAACCGGTAAAGATGGTAACGCTATTATCCGGATGAGGGCTTATGGTTTTTGCAACAGCTGTTTGAAAATCTTCATGATTGACAAAATAGACATAGTGGGCTGATCGATACATCGCTTGCAAAAAACAGTATTTACAATCAAAAGGGCAATTTAATACATGGGAAAAATAATAGTTATGATTGCGTCCAATACCATATGTAGGAGGTGTTTCATGGATAAACCCCTGATGTTTTTTAGCAAGTATTAGAGCTGGGTGCTCTTTTTGCAAACGAAAGTGCTGGGAAGAGCGGTTGAAAATTTCTGTATAGCGTGAAATAAACACACTGCTTGCGCTCTTAAATTGCTCTCTTATGCGGGCCACAGTAGGATGCTCACGAATTTCTTCTTCGATATAGATCATGGTAAACATGGCAAAGAAATCTCCAAGCTATTCAGACGTATTTGTAATTGCTCTAAAAAAACAGATGCTGCTTGTGATGCATCAAAAAGCTCTATAACTGTTTTCTGTTCTAATTTTAGTAGGATTGTTTGATGGAGTAATCTGCTTAATTGATGCTCTTGTGTAACACTAAAGTGTTTTTGCATGATAAAAGTGGCATAAAGAGGGTGCTTTTCCTGGTTTAATTGGTTTTCATAAGAAAGAAGGATATCAATAACTGCTTTTACCAAAGGCATTTTTTTTATCATCTCCTCGCATATAAATGTCTTGTTTATTTGCGTATGATGGGAAACACCATGATCAGAAATATATTTTATCGATTGAATAGACTCTAAAGGAGCAAATTTACTTGCAGCATGGAAAAATCCATAACTTTCCATATCTACTACCATGTTGGCTCCTACATGCTGCTGAGAAGAGAAAAAAGAGCAAAAAGGCATGAGCTTACAGGGAGCTTTAAACGAATAGCTAGGATAAATAATAGGAGATGCTAGCTCCATGTTGATGGAAAGAGGCATTACCATTTCACCAAGAGGAAGATCCTTTGATGCTGCTATTCCAATATTGAGCCAGCTATGTATTTGCTCTCTTTTTATGCCACTGATATAGCCTATAGCGTTAATAGTAGAAAGCATGCCAATACCACAGACAATAAGTGTAATATTCTCTTTTTCATAAATGAGAAAAGGGGACTGCTCGATTTGTTTTAAGTGAAAAAAGTCGATAAGAGGTTTTGCTTCCAAGGGGAGCGCTGTAGCAATAATCATGAGAATTCTTTATACAACTCTTTACGGTTTTTACCAGTTAGCGTAGCAGTTAATTTTGCAGCTTGTGGTAGCTTTAGTCCATACTCTTTTACAAGCATATCCATGAGTTGTTTTTCTGATAAACTGATAGACCCCTCTTGCGGTATCCCTTCGATAAACAACACAATTTCCCCTCTTGGAGGATGCTGTGTGTAGTAGTCTAACATCTCCTGAACAGACCCCTCTTTTTTCTCCTCAAAGAGCTTGGTCAGTTCCCGAAATATCATGATGCTCGTATCTGCTTTTATTTCGTGGATTTCTTTTAGTATTTTTAATAGATCATGGGGCGCTACATAGAAGGCGGAGAGTCCATCATAATAGATACTCTCTTCTATCTGCTTTTTTCTTGCATTTGCTTTATCATGAAAAAAACCGAGAAACTGCCACTTTTTATAAGGCTTTCCAATTAATGATAGTGCTGTAATGACAGCAGAGGGCCCCGGTATGGAAAAGTAGGGGATATCAGCTTCCTTTACAGCCTGTACAAGAAAAGAGCCCGGATCGCAAATAAGAGGAGTTCCCGCATCAGATAAAAGAGCGATGTTTTTCCCACTTTGAAGATCTTGGATAACGGGAGCTATTTTCTTCTTTTCATTAAAGAGATGAAAGCTGACAAGTGGCTTTGAAATACCATAATGATCCATTAAAACTTTTGTTTTACGAGTATCTTCACAAAGCAGGTAATCACAAGTATTAATTGTTTCAACAGCTCTGAAGGAGAAATCTTTCAGATTTCCAATGGGTGTGGCAATGATAAATAACATAACTGTATGGGAATAAGGTGGCACCCAGGATTGAACTGGGGAATGGGAGCTTTGCAGGCTCCTGCCTTACCGCTTGGCTATGCCACCACTTTAATTTTGACGAAATTATGCCTAAATCAAAATTATGGGGCAATCAATAAAAGAGATGGGAACAATTAATTATAAAACACCCAATTCATTGATGGAGAAGTGCAATTTGGAATAAGCAAATAATCCTCTTAATCTCTACTATAGTGGCTACATTTCTCAAGAAAAGAGGTCCAAGCCTCGTTCATAGATTCTTTAAGGGATTCCCATTCGAGATCGTCATCGGGGTATTCTTGTAAAACACCAATGTATACAAGTATTTCTTTTACATCATCATCTGTTAGGGAGCCTACACCTTTTGCAGGAAAATGTTGTTCCATATAGATCAGTCTTTCTTTATCTCCTATAAAATCTTCATTCGTAATATGATCCGGTATTTTTCTTGTTAGACACTTATCTACAAATTGTCCGTATTTATCACCAGGTCTAGAAAATGATCCATCATTTAAGCGATCTCTAATAGAAATAATGAGGTCTTTTGGAGTGAAACCTCCTTGTAATACCTGAAATATTTCATCCATGGTGATAAACTTATTCTCTGCATCATGTCGAGCATCCTGGGTCGGATTTAGTCCTAAAAGATTTCCAAGAGCATCTTGCACAGCGCTTGTTGCATGGATCTCAAGATTTCGGAGTCCTCGTACATATCCGGTTCTTCTATCAATGGTACTATCATAAACTGTTCTTTCTACCTCGAAATGTTTCCTGAATAACCCTATTTTGAAGTTGTATATCCATAATGCAATTTGAGATTCCAGTTTAGAGTCTTTATATAGGGTTTCAACTACAATGGTATGAAATTCATTTGCAAATGCAAAAATACAAGTTCTACCTGCAAGCCCAGCTACTTTTGTCAAAATCTCGGTTTTCTCTTCTTTAGAGAGCTTCAGTGACTGAAGCATATGAAGGATTATGCGAAGAAGAGAGTGTACCTCACGTCTTATTTCCCCACTTGGATCTCTATTACTATATAGAGTTGGTATTACATTAATAATACCGGTAATTATTTCTAATGTAGCATTTTCCGATCGATCGGTTGTATCAAAAAGTGTTTGTGCGATCGTATTAATGTCACGAATATCTAAAGATTGCGTTGTTGTTTTTAACTCTTCCAAAGTAGGCCCATCGTATTTTGGTTTTTGTTGTAGACCGAATACTCCAACATGTACTTTCGTAAAATCACAGGTACCATCCGGTCTTCCCATGTTAGCAGGTGTAGCGCCACCAGTGGTAGTGCCAGGATTTGGACGAGAAGGTGTTGAGCTAGGAATAGTTGGATGTATAGGAGATGTTGGACTATCTCCTTCATTTGGATCAATGATTTGATGGAAAAGAGAGGTGATGCGATCATCTTGTGCTATGATTTTTCCTACAATTGCTAAAAGAGTAGGTAGTATAGTAACAAGAGCAAATATCCCCATTATGACATCGCAGATAGTAAGTGCTACTACTTCAACATCTTTAATATTATTTGGATCACTTGCATCAACGGTATAAGTATTTCCGCAGCAAAGAAGCCGTATGCCTTTGCCACAATACTCTAAGAAGCAAGGCTCTTCACCCATCACATAATTTGTAAGATAAAATCTTGTTTCTACATCACACATGCTTGTTTCCCTTTTTTAATTATAATCTATCGCCAAATTGACCAGGTCTTGGTCTATCACCCATTTCTATCATTCTTTTTTCTTCTTTTTCGAGTTCGTTTATTAAAGCTTGGCGCTTATCTTCCCAATCCTCGTTCATTTGCTCTACTAAAGCTACTTCACCAGTATCACTATCTGCTGGCGCTAAAATTTCAAGGTGTGTTAACACGATAGCTATATCTTCATTAGTAAGTGTTCCTTGCTTTCCCTCTTTATAATGCTCGTCAACATATACATATGGATTTATTCCCTCTCCACCACTACGCATAATTTCTTCTGATTTTTTTTCTAGATAATCGCTTAAATGCTCAACAAGGAAATTGCCTGTAGATGTTTTTGGAAAGTCCGTAGCATTTAATAAGTCTTTTACGCTCTCAATAATAAGTTGAGGGGTATATTTTTGTTTTAGAATAAATAAGATATTCGTCGGATTAATATGATCTTTATAAGAATCTACCGCTCCAAAACCTCTTAATCTAGCTGTAGAAGAAGGAAGCCCTAGATACTTTCCAAGAATATATTTAATGGTGTCAATAAAATGCCATTCACCGAGTGGTGATAGGGTTTTTCCATTAGGTGCTCTAAACCCTGATGCAAAATTGGAGAGTAAAATCTGTAGTTTTAGAGTTTGTAAAAGATATAAAATACGCTCTAGTGCAAGATTATTTGTATCTTTTGGATCTGGTCTTTTAAAGAATATGTCCATAGCAAGATCTGCAAATTCTTTTTCATATGTTTCCATACATACATTTGCAGCTGCTGAAAGACGCACAAGGATCACTCTTTTTTCTGTATCATCTTTACAAGATGTGATCAATAAGTAGGAAAATAATCGGATCTTTGTCCTGATCTGATTAGCAAGTTTATTATTGTCATTAAGGTGAGACAGGTTGTCATCTAAATTAGCCACTTTATTTCCCATCAGTTCTAATGCTTTTAACGTTTCATCCCCAGGAGGAAATAATCGTCTAGCTTCAGTTAAAACGCTCTCTTGATGGGTGTATGGTTCAAATCTATAATTGGCGGTATCTGCAGCATCTTGTAATTTGTCCAATTCAGCTTGTTCAATGGTTGGCGCTCGAGAGAGGCCGATAATACTTGTTTGATAAAGTGTAAAGTCGACTGTTTTGTCATCTGATACAGGACAAATCGGTGAAGGAGGAATGATAAGGGTGGTTTGTCGTACAGTAGTATCGTCAGAATTAAGTACCTTATCAAAAATAGTAGATATTCGATCATCACGAGAAATAAGTTTTGCTACAAAAGCAAGTATAGTAGGTAAAACTGTTACCAGCATAAAAATACCAAGAGCGATGTCACATACAGTTTTAGCGATTCTTTCTACAGACGTTACTTCTATACCTCTTTGGTCTTCATTGAATTCAATCTCATAAACGTCTCCACAACCAAGTAGTTGCAACCCTTTGCCTAAACAATTCATCCAAGGATCTTCTACACCTTGAATATGATTTCCTAAATAAAATAAAGTTGACATTGTTATTCCTAAATTAGTTATTTCGATCAAAAATATAAGTTATTTGTGTTTTTATTTAAATATAAAATTGTTTTTTAATTTTGCATAAAACATTGTTTTATTTAAAAATTATAATTTTATTTATATTGAAAACAGCTATTCGTCTGAATAAGACGAATAATTGTTTTTTTGATTATAAAAGATTGTTTAAGAGTTAATACCCTCTTTTTGCCTGACGGTCAGTGTGCATTTGTCCTAAAAGGGCTTAAATTCTATCAACAAACAGCATTTTGGCTGTTTGTTGATAGAATTTTATCGCGACGTTATTCAATTTCTCTATCGTGATGTGGCAGCAGGCCGTGGGCTGTCCTCCTATAGGAAAATAGGGTTTTTAGAGTATCCGCTGGATATAAATCTCTAAACGAGGCGGATACTTTTGGTTCTTGACGTTTATCCGCGGGATTTGATAAATTATATTCAGCGGATACTTAATGGATTCAATGAGTATCCGCTACGGATAAAACTGGAAACGCCGCGCGATAACTCTGCGGATGATTGCGCCTTTGATTATAAGTTAGTTGCGAATTTTAAAAAGGATGGCCTGATGTTAAAGAAAAAAGTTGGTCTTGAGGAAAGTGATAAAGAGAAGATCATTGGGAGATGGAGGGAATTAGAGCTTCTGAGAGAGCTTTTTGACTCAAGAAGGGCAGAGTTTATCGCGGTCTATGGAAGACGCAGGGTAGGGAAAACCTACTTGATAAAAAATCTCATTGATTCCTTGCCAGCAGTCTTTTTTCACGTCACTGGTATTCAGCGGGGACCTCTAAAAGACCAACTGGCTGAATTTGCTAAACAAATTGGCGTGGCCTTTTATCAAGGCCCGTCTCTTATTCCTAGATCTAGCTGGATCGATACTTTTGAGGATCTCACGACTGCCATCAATAAAATTCCGAAAGATCAAAAAGTGGTCCTCTTCTTTGATGAATTTCCTTGGATGGTGACTCCGCGTTCGAAGCTTATTATGGCTTTAGAATTGTATTGGAATCGATATTGGGTATTTGATAATCGAATTAAACTGATTATTTGCGGTTCTGCTACATCATGGATTATTGAAAATATTATCAACAATAAAGGGGGGCTTCATAATAGAGTAACCCGTACGATCCATTTACAACCCTTTTCCCTATACGAGACAGAGAGCTATTTAAAGGAATATAAAATCAATCTCAATCGAAAGCAAATTCTCGATCTTTATACTGTTTTAGGTGGAGTGCCCCTTTATTGGTCTTATGTGAGAAAAGGGCATTCTGCCTATCAGTGTATCGATGAGTTATGTTTTCAAAGAAATGGTCCACTAGTTAAAGAATTTGAACGTTTGTTTGAATCTCTATTTGAAGATGCAGGGCCTTATATTGAGCTAATTCGTACAATTGCTGGGCATCGCTACGGGATTGGCCAAGCAGAATTAATAGCAAAATCACAACTTCCTGATGGCGGGTACACTGTGCGCCGATTGCATCAATTAGAAGAAGCAGGATTTATTACAAGCCTTGTTCCTTATGGGAGAAAAGATAAAGGGCTGTATTATGTAATTAATGATGAATATAGCCTGTTTTATTTGTATTGGATGGAGCCGAAATTGAAGGTTATTTCTAGAAAATCCATTAATCAGGGATTCTGGTTAGCGCAAGCAAATCAACCTGCATGGAAAACTTGGGCAGCGTTATCTTTCGAATCTACTTGCTATAAACACATCGATCAAATCCGCAAAGCGCTAAAAATTGATCCAGGAGCCTCCTCTGGGACTTGGCGATTCGTTCCAAAATCAGGGCAAGGAGAGGGAGCGCAAATAGATCTTCTTTTTGATCGACTAGACGGAGCAATTACTCTTTGCGAAATTAAATATTCGGACAAACCATTTGCCATTGACAAATCTTATGCACAAGAAATTTTAAAAAAAATGGAAGTATTTAGGCAACAAACGAAGACAAAAAAACAGCTCTTCTTCTCTATGATCACGACCATGGGCTTAAAACCAACCATGTATTCTGAAGAACTTATTTCTAACGAGGCTACCCTGGATGATTTGTTTAAAAATATTTAATCAGAATTTTATTTAAAATTTTAATTGCTTGTATTTTGAAGCTTGTTTTGAATTAAAATTGTTGTGTATCATGATAAATGAAAAAATGAAAAATCGTTTCAAAACAGTTTTATTTGCCCTGCTTGGCGTTTTTTGTGCAATTGGAACTACTCCAGTGTGGGCGGCGGCTTCTCAGAACCAAGAAAAGAAGGATAGCGTGGATTACAAGTTGGAAAAAACCGGTGCCCTGATTTTAAAAGACAACACCGCGGTATAGTTTCGAATTTTTTGCCAGGAAAGCAGCTTGCATACGAATTAAAACACTAGAATGATCTATATCAGAGCTCTCACTTCCCAATATTCCCATATAGGTGAGAATATGGCTCACATCATCTTTAGAAAGAGAGCCTTGTTTTACTTTTGGCCCGGTAAAATGATCGAATATGTATTGAGTCCTCTCTGTGTCATCGGGGATATGAGTTTCTAACGCTTCATATAAAAAGGAACTCATCTCAGTACTCCTTGGAAACTCTGGAGCATTTAAAAAAGATTGTACCACTTCAATGATATAAACCGGTGTATATGCTGCTGTAAGTGCATGAAGCACCGGGAGAGGCTTTAAGCGGCTTTTCTGGTGAACTCTTCCTACATACTGGTCTGTTGTTTTGGCAAGCCCAAGTATTTCACCATAAAAATCTTGGATTGTACTGTGTTCATGCCACATGTAGCTTTCATCTGGCTGAGCATAAGTTTGTAAAATCATATCTTTTGTTGCTTGTAGGAGAGCAAGAATTCTTCCTTCCAGAGGAGCTCCATTAAAAATATAAGAATCGATGATCTCTTGAAATTCTCTATCCCATGTATCAGAGCATTTTCCTTCTAATTCATAAATTTTTGTTAAAATAATACCTTTTTCTCCTCTATAGCGCGTTTTATCCTTTTCACTTAAATTTGGTTGTTGTTCATCTAACACCGTTTTAAGAATATAAACCAGTAATCGTCCTGCAGCTACAGCAGAGGATGGAAGAGCAACCACTACCTGTGATAGTTGTGTGTATTCACTGGAAGTTTCGCCTAAAATAGCTTTACCGACTTCTAGAACCTGGTCAAAAGATATAATAAACTCTTCAATAACGTCCTCTTCTCCATCCGGTTTACTTACGGGTTTAAATTCTTTTTGATCCGCTGCCTCCTGAACCATTGCTTGGTCAAGAGTTATAACCGGTATCTTGGATAAACCATCAGCACTAATATGGAGATTGGTATAATCAATAGGAGATCCTACTATTTCTGTTACAGGACCAATTGGGCTAGAAGTTGAAGGACTTGTTGGGTCAATACTATCTTCATCGGTTTCTGCCGGACCATCGATAAAAGATAATGTTTCGTTAAAAAGAG
This sequence comes from Chlamydiales bacterium, assembly GCA_016213235.1. Classification (GTDB taxonomy): domain Bacteria; phylum Chlamydiota; class Chlamydiia; order Chlamydiales; family JACRBE01; genus JACRBE01. The sequence goes on from JACRBE010000013.1 coordinate 10,327, forward strand.
TGGTGATTCTACGGTCAGAGTTGCATAGTTTTGTAGCCAGGAAAATAATAGTTGGGATTACTGTTACCAACATCAGAATACCAAGCATTATATCAATAATCTTTTCTACCGCAGAATAAGATTCTGCATGTGTTACCTGATTATTGACATCTAGTTCAATATGATATATCGAGCCACATCCAATAGTTCTTATCCCAGCGCCACATAGTTGCAAGCAAGGAGGCTCTATATTTAAAGTATTTGTTATATAAAAACACGACATATGAATATTGTTTATTAATTTTGTGTCGTTAATATACAACATTTACATGGTTTTTTTGGGAATAAAATATTCTTTTTGTTATAAAAGATATTTTATTCTTTTATAACATGGACATGATGATCGATATAAAATATTTTTTTGAAAAAATAAAAAAACTAAACCCTGTAGGGTATAGTTTTGATAGTAGGCTTGTTAAACCAAATGAGGTCTTTTTTGCCATTAGGGGAGAGAAGGTCGATGGCAATGATTATGCAATGGAGGCAATTCACAAGGGAGCTTTAGCTGCCTTTGTAGATAAAAAAGAGATCTCAGATGAAAAGAAAAATATTTTTTATGTAGAAAATGTCACTCTTTTTTTACAGCAGATGGCAAAATATAAAATTGCCAAGGTAAAACCAACGATCATTGGTATTACCGGCTCTGTTGGGAAAACGACAACAAAAGAGTTTATTTACCAATTGTTATCACCTTTTATTTCTATTGTAAAACCAGTCGGGTCCTTTAATTCCCAAATTACTCTTCCTATTACGATACTTAACTTCCCGGAAAGCAGTAGCTTTTATTTGCTGGAAATGGGAGTTTCTCAAGTAGGGGAGATGGATAAACTTATTAATATAGCCCCCCCTGATATTGGGGTTATTACCAATATCAGTCACTCCCATGTAGAATATTTTGGTAGCAAAGAGGCAATTGCCAGGGAAAAGACAAAGATCTTACTTCCATCTACTAAGTTAAAGCTTGTTCATATCAGTGTAAAAGAGTATTTGGATCAGGGTGATTGCACTACCTATGGTTTAAAAGGCTCTAGTGCTGACAACACTAGTGTTGATATAGAATATGAGGTAAAAGATAATCAGGTAAGGCTTTTTATAGAAGAGGAGGTAACAGATTGGATCACACTCCCATTTACCTTTGCCCATTTCATTCAAAATGCTGTGGCAGCTATTATTATCGCAAGATATCTGGGGCTTTCTTTCAAGCAAATAGAGCAGCAGGCACTATTGCTACAATCTTATCATCATCGCTGTAAGATCATTAATAAAAAAGAGATCATCTTTTTTGATGATTGTTATAATGCTTCAGAGGTCTCATTTAAAGCAGCTATCGATAGCTTGCCAAAACCGGCTCCCGGTCATCAAACAATAGCCATTATAGGCTCTGTTAAAGAACAGGGATCTTTTGCTTTTACAGCGCATCAGCAAATAGGCAACTATGCACTTGCTAAAATAGATACAGTATTTTGTAAAGGGGAGGAAACGCTTCCGATTGTAGAAATGTTTAAAAAAAATAATAAACCTGCGTATTATTTTGAAGATAAACAAGATATCTTGGCTAAGTTAAAAGCGATAGCACAGCCGGGAGATGTTGTTCTTGTTAAAGGATCAAAATCTCACCAACTATGGGAAATAATAGAGCAGTTTTAAATCTATGATAACATTTATTTTGCAATCGTTAGAAGCTATTTTACATCTAAAAATACCTTCTGTTTTTTTCTATACATCAACAAAAATGATCTTAAGTGCACTGAGCAGTTTACTTATTACTATTTTGTTTGGTCCTAGCTTCATTAAGAAGTTATATGAGCTGAAAATAGGACAGCATATCAGAAAAGAAGAATGTCCTATGCTTGGTAAGCTACATGAAAAAAAACAAAACACCCCTACGATGGGTGGTATTTTAATGTTATTTGCTATTCTCGTGTCTTCTTTTTTATGGATGGATTTTTCTGTTGGATTTACCTGGATATTGATCATAGCAACAATTTCTCTTGGTCTAGTCGGTGGCGCTGATGATTATTTGAAATTAAAATACAAAAATGCCAAGGGGCTTGCCTCTAGAAAAAAATTTAAGTTTCAGCTATTGATTGCAGCTTTAATCTCTTTATATTTGCTACTCCCATTTGTTCATATTGGATTTGGAACTCCAATTGCAAAAACAAGTGTAATGCAATTTACAAAAACAGAGTATTTCGGCATGTATTTTCTTCCATTTATTAAAGAACCAATACTTTGTTTAGGTGGTATGGGTCTTCTTTTTAGCTTTTTCTTTTTTATTTTTGTGATTACAGGTGCATCTAATGCGGTTAATTTGACAGATGGACTAGATGGCCTGGCGTCTGGATTGCTCATGATGTGCTCTCTTGTATTTGCAATTATCGCCTTTTTAATGAATCATATTACTATTTGTAAATACCTAAACATCTTGTACCTGGAAGGCAGCGGTGAAATTGCTATCTTTCTTTGTGCTATGTTTGGATCGTGCCTTGGCTTTTTGTGGTATAACGGATCCCCCGCTCAAGTATTCATGGGAGATATTGGCTCTCTTTCTCTTGGTGGATTGCTTGGTATCTGCGCTATTTTACTTCGTAGAGAACTACTCCTTGCTTTAGTAGGAGCGCTATTTGTCATCGAAGCTCTTTCCGTGATCATACAGGTGATTTATTTCCGCATGACAAAAGGAAAAAGAATCTTTTTATGCTCTCCTATTCATCATCATTTTGAGTACAAAGGATATGCAGAAACAAAAATTGTTTTGCGTTTTTGGATTGTAGGACTTATCCTTGCCATGATTGGAATAGCGTCAATCAAGTTTCAATAATATGCGTATTTTAATTCTTGGACTAGGAATCAGTGGATCTGCTGCTCTAGAGGTGTTATTAGAGCAAGGTCATGATATTGTTATTACAGATAAAAATACAAAAAACAACCTAAAGATTGTTCCTGAAGAGAAAATCAACGTAAATGAATTTGATGTTGTTGTGTCGTCTCCAGGAATTAGATGGACACATCCTTTATATGCAGCAGCAATTGCGAATCAAATTCCTATTACCGGAGAAATGGAAATAGGCCTTTCCCTCCTGCCAAAAAACCAAAAGGTAATTGGAATTACGGGATCTAATGGTAAAACAACGACCACTTCTTTAATTACGCATATCCTAAACGTTGCAGGTAAAAAGGCTTTAGCATTAGGTAATATTGGAAAACCTCTATGTGCACATCTAAAAGATATTCAGGGCGATGAAATATTAGTTTGTGAACTCTCTTCGTTTCAATTGGAAACCATGAAAACAAAGATCTTTGATGTGATAGCAATTACCAATATCACAGAAAACCACTTAGATGCATATTCCTCATTCGAAGATTATAAACAAGCAAAATTGCATCTCCTTACTCTTGGTAAGGAAGATAGTATCGCGTTCATTAGCAGTGAGATAAAAGATGATTGCAATCACTCTCATGTAACAGTTGTAGATAATAACTGCACTAGCTTTGCTACAGGTATTTGTAACCACCTTGGAATAAAAGATAATGATATAAAACAGGCGCTTGCGACATTTAAAAAACCACCACATCGCATGGAGTTTATAGCAGAAATAAGTGGCATCACCTTTATTAATGACAGTAAATCTACAACAGTACATTCTACTATTTATGCGGTGCAACAATTAAAAAAGCCTATTATCTTACTAGCAGGAGGAAAATGGAAAGGTTTTTCCTTTTCCCTTTGGAAAACAGCCTTATTTCCCTATATAAAAAAGATCATAGCGTTTGGAGAGAGTGCAACAAAAATCCGAGATGATGTATATTGCCATATTGATGTAGATATAACAGATAATCTTCAAGGTGCACTGCATTTGGCTATAGATAAGGCAAGAGTAGGCGATTGCATATTGCTATCACCAGGATGCTCCAGCTATGACCAATTTAAACATTTTGAAGATAGAGGCGATTGTTTTGTGCGATTAGTACAAGACTTAAAAAAGGAGTAAATCGATATATGTCAAGAAAAGATACCATTCTAATTGCAATATTGGTAAATGTTGGTGTTCTAGTTGTATTGTTTATTAGCTCGATTAAACATGACCACTTTATCGTTACTCCCTCCGGTGAAGTAAGAATGGAAACAAAATCGTTTGCTAGTAATCAAAAACAAAACCTCGATCCAGTAGATCTTGTCCTTTCTCAATATGAGGAAAAACAAAAAAATGTAGAGCAAATACTTCCTACTACGTTAGAAAAACAAAAAGAGGAAAATCAAGCTAGCCTTGCGCAAGAAATAGCAGAAATAAGAGTAGAGCCAAAAAAAGAGATAGCTCCATTAGAGCAACAAATGACATTTACAGCCTCTCGAGATATGATTGAAGTCGAAATTAAAGCAGGCGACGTTTTAGAAAAAATTGCAAAGCAATATAATACAACAGTAGAAGAAATCAAAAGAGTCAATCAACTATCTTCTCATCATCTACAAATTGGCCAGGTGATTTATGTCCCACGATCAACAAATAAACCGGCAGCTACGCCACAAAAAACAGGGGAAGCAGAATACTATATCGTAAAAAATGGGGATAATCCTTGGACCATTGCTATGAAAAACCATTTAAAAATTGAAGAATTGCTAAGACTAAATAACCTTGATGAATCAAAAGCAAAGAAGCTAAAACCAGGTGACAAATTACGTATTAAATGAGATCTATCTTTTCTAGATTATCCTTTTCTTCTTATGGGCTCTTGTTTTGTGTCTTATCCCTGTTCTCTTTAGGACTTTTGATGATATATAACACCACATCAGCAGAAGCCCTCGATTTTGAGAGAATCGATAAGGTATATCATGCAACGGTTAAACAATCAATTTTTGCCCTTTTTGGTATAGTCTTAGCATCATTTACTTTTATGTATGGTATAGAAAAGCTCTATAACAATATCTTTAGCCTCTTCTTTTTGTGGGTGCTTGTCCTGTTCTTTACATTGGTTCCTCATATTGGGATGGAGCTTAATGGAGCAAGAAGATGGATCAAAATTATAGGTATCTCTATACAACCATCAGAATTTGCAAAAATAATTATTCCTATTTATTTTATGCGCATTGGATTGGAGACAAAACTAGACCTTAAAACATTTCTAAAATATTTAGGAATTGTCTTCATTCCCATCTTTTTCATCCTGGTAGAGCCAGATAATGGCACTGCTCTCATCATCATTGCAACCCTGATGACACTGTTTTTCTTGTTAAGAATACCTATGATATATTGGCTAGTTCCTTTAGTAGTACTTGTGTTGCTCGGTGGTAGTTATGCGATAAGATCTCCTCATGTGCAAAATCGTATACAGATTTACCTTCATCCAGAAGAGGATTTGCTAGGGAAAGGACATCAGCCGTTTCAAGCAAAAATAGCCGCTGGTTCCGGAGGTGTATTTGGCAGGGGACTTGGGTCTAGCCTGCAAAAACTGAATTATCTACCGGAAGCTAGAAGCGATTATATCGCTGCTATTTTTGCAGAAGAATTTGGATTTATTGGAATTGTATTTTTACTCTCCATGTATCTTTTCCTGGTGGCTTTTGGATTTCAAATAGCATTCAAAGCTGTAAGTGAAAAAGCCTATTTAATTGCAGCAATACTTACCTTTTTAATTGGATTTCAGGCATTCCTTAATTTAGGAGTAGTTTCAGGACTATTACCAAGTAAAGGCACCAACCTTCCTTTCTTCAGTCAAGGAGGGTCTTCTCTTTGCGCTAATTTTATCATTATTGCACTGTTATTGAGCATCGATTATAGTTCGGTAAGAAAACGAAATCTTCTTTTTTTATGCCAAAAATAATACTCGCCGTAGGTGGTAGTGGAGGACATGTTCTTCCTGCGATTGCTTTAGCTAAACAGCTAGGAAATAGTGCGATATTAGTTGGTGTGGATCTACATTCCAACCCATATATTCTAAACACCTCAGTTGAGTATCAGTCAATACAAGGAAATACGATATCGCTGCGACTATCCTCTAAAAATATTAAAGCGGTTTCTCAAGTGATTAAGGGTTTTATGCAGGCATGGAAAATATTAAAAAAACACACACCTGCCAGTGTGATTGGTTTTGGTAGCTTTCATAGTTTCCCAACACTACTTGCAGCTCTTTTTTTAAAGATTCCTATTATTTTATATTCTCCAGATGCTTCGCTGGGGCTTGTAAATCGCATCTTTTTCCCTTTTGCTAAAGTAGTAGGGATGTATTTTCCCCTCTCTCATCCAAAAGTGGAAAAATTAAAAATAGAATATACCACAAGCACTCTATCTGTAGAGCAGGCAAGGTCGTATTTTGGACTAGACCCTAATATTCCCACTCTTTTAGTATTTGGAGGATCACAAGGGGCCCTTTCTATTAATTCTTTTATCATTGATTTAATAGGAAAAATCGATTTTCAAATCATTCATCTTGTCGGCTCTAAAGAAAATATCGATGTAGTAAAGCAGCAATATAAAAAACACCACTTCAAAAGTTGTGTCAAGGCTTTTGAAGAAAACATGAACATCGCTTACCTAGCTGCAGACATTGCTATTACAAGAGCGGGAGCTAGTACCATTAAAGAACTCATTAGCGTAAATTTACCTGCTATTGTTATTCCTTACCCATATGCAAAGCAGCATCAAATAGAAAATGGGAAGTTTTTTACAAAGATAGTTCAGGGGGGATTTTGTACCCTGCAACAGGAATTTCCAGGGTCTAGTTTAAAGCAAATAGCTGAGCTATATGCCCAAAGAGATAATCTGAAAGAAAATATTAAAAAGTTTCATCAAAATGATAAAGGTTTTTATCTTCATCAAATTGTTAATAATGTATTGGGGACCAAATGAAAGAAATGCAGTATCACTTTATAGGTATCGGTGGAATAGGAATGAGTGCTCTCGCTCATATTCTTTTACAAAAAAGCATGAATGTTTCAGGTAGCGACATCCAGGAATCAAAAAAAGTAGATGATCTTAGAAAAAAAGGCGCTACTATTTATATTGGGCATATGGCAGAGCATGTAAAAGCGACAGATATTGTCATTTATAGCAGCGCTGTAAAACATGATAATCCGGAACTAGTGCGCGCAAAGCAGCTCGGCTGTACCTTGTGGCATCGCGCAGATCTACTTCGATGGCTTGCAAGAAACCAACACGCACTTGTCGTTGTGGGTGCCCATGGCAAAACCACCACAACATCACTCTTGGCTCACGTCCTTTATATAGCAGGAAAAAATCCATCTTATGTTTTTGGAGGTCATTCTCCCTCTTTTATTACTAATGGACATGCTGGCAGTGGGGAATATTTTGTACTCGAAGGAGATGAAAGCGATGGCTCTTTATTAAAAACAGATCCTGTAGGAGCAATAGTAACCAATATCGATAGTGATCACCTGGATTTTTGGCAATCAAAACAGGCTCTTTGTCATGCTTATGTAAGCTTTATGCTAAAAGTAAAAGAAAAAGATCTATTGCTTTGGTGCGCGGATGACCCTTTTTTATCTATTATTAAACCAAGAGGTGTCAGCTATGGATTTTCTAAAGATGCCCATGTTAAAATTAAACAGGCAAAATATATAGATAATCGCTCTAAGTTCGATCTTGAATTTGATGGGAAAACATTCACGCAAATAGACCTTTCTATTGTAGGAGATCATAATGTCCTTAATGCTACTGCGGTATTTGCCCTTGCTATGAGATTGAATATTCCGGAAATCGATATACGTCTTAGTTTTTCTTCTTATAAAGGCGTACATCGTCGCCTGGAGAAAAAAGGACAATACCTCGGCGCTGATATTTATGATGATTATGCGCACCATCCAACAGAAATAGAAGCTACGATTAAAGCTTTAAAACATCTTTCAAAAGATAAACGTGTTTGCGCAATATTTCAACCTCATCGCTATTCAAGAATGAAAACAATTGTACATGAATTTGCAGATGCATTTAAAGATGTAGATCATTTGATTGTAACAGATATCTATAGCGCAGGAGAATCACCGATTCCTGGTATCGACACAAATCTTGTGATGAAAACAATAAAACCTAAGCAAAATCAATTGATAGAGTATATCGCAAGAAGAGATCTAAACGATCATTTAAAAGAGTTTATTCGATCAAATAATGTTGTAATTACCCTAGGAGCAGGTGATATTTGTGAGGTAAGTGAAGCCCTTGCTTCGTTTTAATTATGGTTGAAAAAAAGATAATACCACTTCCTATTGCGCTAGTGTGGATCATCGCATCCACGCTCTTTACCTCTTTTTGTTTTTCTACCTCTGTTAAATATTGGAAACAATCTAAAATAAATCGATTTCAACATGCTATCTATCAAGCAGATCGTGTTATTCAAACAGGTCCAGATAAAAAAGCGCTCTCTACAGTCTATTTATGTGAACTGATGCAACTCTCAAAAAATAATCCCATCCATTTAGATTTGATCGATACTAACCTTTTAAAAGAGGAATTGCTTCAATCTCCGGTTATCCAAACAGCGGAAGTGAAAAAAATCTATCCTTCTACAATTTATGTCGAGTATATCGTAAGAAGACCCTATGCCTTTGTATCAGATTATCAAAATGTAGCCGTAGATGAAGGGGGATTTTTATTTCCATTAAAACCATTTTTTACACCAAAAAGGCTAACGGAATTTTACTTTGGGAAGCCACATCTATCTCAAAAGTATATCGGAAATGAACCACAATTTCACCTCGCAAAAGAAATACTAGCGCTTATTCAGGGAGTTAAAGAATTAACCCCGGCATTTATTGAAAGGATCGATGTCTCTCATGCCACTCATCCAAGCTATGGCAGAAGAGAAATTGTGGTTGTTTTGCGCATCTGCAACCATCACCACATTATCCGGCTTAATGCAAAAGAATACTCCAAAGCTCTTGGTAACTATATTCAACTTCTTCCCTCTTTACTGAAAGAAGAGCCTCATGAAGTCATTATTGATCTCCGCATATCGAATATCGCCTATATTGATGAGACAAAATTGCAATAAGCTATTAGTGTTAAGAAAAATGATGGAATCGGGAAATAAGATATAAGGGATAATTATAAATATTACCATCATGTTTCAGATTCATCAGTGTTGTGCGAGTTAGTTTAGATGGTGCATATTTGTCACCATAGACAAGAAGACTCTTTTTTTTCTGACTAGTTCCTGCCTTTACCTCCAGAGGATAAATCTCATGATCTCCTTCAACCAAAAAATCAACTTCCGCCGTACCGGCACTAGCCCAATAGTAAAGACCTTTATGATGAGAAGCGATTAACTCCTGTGCGATGAAATTTGCTGTTAAGGATCCCTTAAACTCTGTAAATAAAAGATTCCCATCGATAATAGCATGAGAGGAAAGATTGCTTTGAGCATCAAGCAAGCCGATATCAAGTAAAAAGATTTTAAAAGTATTGTTATCCGCACTAGCGCTAAGAGGAAATTTTGGAGTTTCTACAAAATAGCTTTTATGAATTAATCCTGCATCTACAAGCCATTGAATAGCGTCCTCATAATCTCGTCCTCTGGCACTTTTTCGAATAGCTGCAAGAGATGTTCTAAATCTATTGAAAGAAGCTATTCATGAAGTTATCCTTGATCTGTAAATATCAGATGAGAAAAAAATATGAGATTTATCCAAATAGAAACCACTTGTAATGATCTAGATAAGGCAAAAAAAATGGCTAGCTTGATCATAGAGGGAAAACTTGCCGCTTGTATCCATATTATAAAAGACATAGAGTCTATCTATTACTGGGATAATCAAATCTGCAAGGACAGGGAAAACAAAATCTTGATCAAAACAACAGATTCCTGTTTTGAAAAAATTTCCTCTATTATAAAAGGACATTGTGGGTACGAAATACCTGAAATTATAGCAATTGAGATAGTCCATATTGATAAACAGTATGGAGACTGGTTAAAAAATTATGTGGACCATAATTTAGCCAAAGAATTTGATTCTTATAAGGAATATTGATAAAATCAAGGGCGAATAAATTTTTTTGTTTATTCAACTTAATATAACAGAAAAACTTACCCGTGGATTGATATGCAAGAATTCGTAGCTTATTTGGTCAAAAACCTGGTAGATGTACCAGATTCAGTTGCTGTTCAAATTTTTGAAGGAACAAAAAGTACTATTATTGAAGTAAAAGTATCGCAAGAAGATATAGCTAAACTTGTTGGAAGACAAGGCCGTACAATCAAAGCTCTTCGGACAATTGCAATGACAGTAGGAGCTAGATTCGGTAGAAGAATTAAGCTTGAACTTGTTCATTAATAACTATAAGGAGAAGATGTTATTATGAGTCTAAAAATTTCTATAGAAGAAAAATCAGGTAAAAAACTGCTTCGCATAGATGGGAGACTCGATGCTACGTCTTCTCCTTTACTAGAAGAAAAATTAAAAGACCTTATTTCTCATGGATCTACACATATTGCAGTTGATTTTGCTAAATTAGATTATTTGAGTAGTGCTGGAATGAGGCTAATGCTATCTAATAGCAAGAAGTTAAAGGCACATCACGGTAATATAGCTTTTTTTAGTATTAACGAAGATGTGATGGAAATCATCAAAATGGCTGGATTTGAAAAAATACTTACTATATGTTCCTCAGAAGCAGAAGCTATAGCTGCTGCTTAATTGGAGATTTTCTTTTGTGACTACTGATTTTCATTCCTCGAGAGAAGGTGCCCCTGATTTTCAATCTAAAAAACAATCCATAGCCACCTATATCCCTAAAAAAAAGATCATTGTTATTGCCGGACCCACCGCATCTGGAAAAACGGCCCTATCCTTAAAAATTGCAAAAGCGCTCGATGGGGAAATTATTTCTGCAGATTCGATGCAAGTATATAAACAGATGGATATTGGCACTGCAAAGGTAAGCCAGGAGGAGCAATCGCTTGTCAAACATCACTTGATTGATGTATGGGATATTACAAATCCATGCAATGTTGTTCGATTTTGTGAAGATGCTCAAATTGCATACAGGGAAGTGTTTGTCCGTAGAAAAGTCCCTATCATTGTTGGGGGTGTTGGGTTTTATATTCACTCTCTTATTTATGGGCCTCCAAAAGGGCCCCCATCTAATCCTCAAATTAGAAACAAATTAGAAGCGGATTTTCAAAAATTTGGCGCTGAACTACTTTATGAAAAGTTAAGTAAATTAGACCCTGAATATACACAAACAATTACTCTGCAAGACAAACAAAAGATTATTAGGGCATTAGAAATTATTACCATTACCGGAAAAAAGGTCTCTGATTTTCCAAAACCTTCTGCTCTAGATGTTCCAGAAGATATCGATTTTAGATGTTGGTTTATTCATTATCCAAAAGAAATTCTTTATCAAAAAATAGAGAAGAGATGTGAGGAAATGATAACAAATGGATTTATTGAAGAAGTAAAAAAACTAAAAGAAATGGGTATTGAAAAAAATCCATCTGCTTGTATGGCAATTGGCTATCGACAATGTTTGCAATACCTATCATCTGCACAAACAGAGGCAGATTATGAACATTTTATGCACGAGTTTAAAAAAGCATCAAAACAATATGCAAGAAGACAGTTTACCTGGTTTCGTAAAGAACCATTATTTCATTGGATAGACTTAAGTAAACATGACCTTGATTTTGTTGCAGAAGTGATTATACAGGATTTTGAAACGAATGAAAAATAAGATAGGTTTTTTTGGAGGGACTTTTGATCCTATTCATATAGGACATATTCAGTTAGCTCTCTGTTTAATGGAACAGGCGCAGCTCTCTAAAGTGGTGTTTTGTCCAACGGCTTTATCTCCTTTTAAAGGGGAGAATCCTCCTGCTGCAAATGGCAAACATAGACTTGCCATGTTATCCCTTGCTCTACAAGATATACCAAGTGTAGAGATCATAGAAAATGAAATACATGCTGACTTTCCTTCTTATACTATCGATACCATCATACAATTAAAAAAAAATGTTTATCAACAAAATACCATCAGGCTTTTATTAAGCCAGGAAACAGCTCAGTCCCTTTCTCTTTGGAAAGAGTATAAAAAATTAATAGAAATAGCGCCTCCACTAGTTGGGTGTAGACAAATAGATAATACAAAAAACAGTTTACATCTTGAGATGGTCCAGACCCCTTTATTTGATATTTCCTCTACTACTATTAGAAATAGAATAAAGGAGAAAAAATACGTAGGACACCTTCTCTCACAAGCAGTACTACAGTATATTAAAACCCATCGCCTTTATTTATAATTTTGGATCGGAATAGAGCTAGATCGATAATGCTCACTTCAGTTATAGTGGTGGCTGCTAAGTAAATTTTAATTTTTATTATGACAAAAGATCCACAAAGCCTTGTCCAGTTAGTTGGACAAGCAATTTATGATAAAAAAGGACTAAACCCGCTTGCTTTGAATGTTCAAAGTATTTCTACACTCACGGATTATATTGTGATTGCAGAGGGAAGTGTAGACCGTCATGTTGTTGCTATTGCAAAATCTGTGATGGATGTCATGGAAGAAGAACAGGAAGCGCTTTTACATGTAGAAGGATTAACAAATGGCGATTGGGTGGTCATTGATTATGGTAACATTATCGTGCACATTTTTACGCCAGCTCTAAGACAAAGATATCAATTAGAACGTCTTTGGTCCGAAGCAGCAATTATTGATCTGCAAATAGAATGTAAAAGCGAGGGATGCTATGGCTAAAAAAAGAATTGTTGTAACAGGAATGGGTATCGTTTCCTGCTTTGGAACCGATATCGATCTTTTTTATGATAGTCTTTTACAGGGAAAAAGTGGTATTACGCCTATTCGGGCATTTGATGCATCTAGCTTTCCTACAAGATTTGCAGGAGAAGTCCCAGACTTTGATGTTGAGGGGTATTTAGATAAAAAACAGGCCAGAAGGGTAGATCCTTTTATACGCTATACGATTTATGGAGGAAAAAGAGCACTAGAAAGTGCTGGTATTCCTCTTAATAATTTATCTACTCTAGATCGAAGACGATGCGGTATTATTATTGGTTCCGGCATGGGAGGGATGAAAACCTTTTATGAGGGTGTAGAAACACTTAAAGAAAAAGGACTGCGCAGATTAACTCCTTTCTTTATCCCTCATATTATCACTAATATGGGTGGTGCAATGCTAGGTATTGACCTGGGATTTGAAGGCCCCAATTATTCTATTTCTACAGCATGCGCTACTTCTAATTATTGCATTGTAGCAGCAGCAGATCATATCAGAAAAGGAGATGCTGACCTCATTCTTTGCGGTGGTGCAGAAGCGCCTATTGGGCCTATTGGTCTAGGTGGTTTTGTTGCGATAAAAGCTCTTTCAGAGCGAAATGAAGAGTGTCAAAAAGCATCGAGACCGTGGGATAAAAGTAGAGATGGTTTTGTAATGGGAGAGGGTGCAGGTGTCCTTGTTTTAGAGACACTAGAGCATGCAAAGAAAAGGGGAGCTACCATCTATGCAGAATATTTGGGTGGAGCTACAGCTTGTGATGCATACCATATGACAGATCCTCGTGAAGATGGAGCAGGAGTTGCTAGATGTATTGAGCTGGCAATAAAAGAAGCCGGTATAGAAAAAGAACAAGTCAATTATGTTAATGCGCATGCAACTTCTACGATTGTAGGGGATATGTGTGAGATAAAAGCATTAAAAACAGTATTTGGTTCTCATGCAAAAAATATAAATATTAATTCTACAAAATCCATGACAGGTCATTGTCTTGGAGCAGCAGCTGGTATCGAAGCGATTGCAACAATAAAAGCAATTTTAACACATAAGCTACATCCTACCATTAATCTTGACAATCCGGAAGAAGAGCTATTTGCGTTAAATCCAGTAATCGGCAGTCCAAGAGATTGCCTGGTAAATGCTGCAATATCCAATTCCTTTGGTTTTGGTGGACATAACTCTTCTATCATTTTTGCGCCGTTTAAAGAGTAAAAAAATGATAAAAGATTTTTCCTGTGGAATCTTACCTTTGAAATTTGATGGCAAAAAATGGCAGGTTTTTCTAGTGCAGCATAAACATGGACTCCATTGGGCTTTTCCTAAAGGACATCCAAATGAAAGAGAAACTTATTTAGAGGCTGCTGCAAGAGAGTTGAAGGAAGAGACTGGACTAGAAGTCTTAGTATGGATCATGACCTCTCCCATAATGGAAACCTATCGATTTGAAAGAGATAATCAGCACTATGACAAAACAGTATATTATTTTGCTGCAAGAGTAACAGTCGTGCCGCCGACATTAGACCTAAAGGAAATAATAGATGGAAATTGGTTTGAACTATATCACGCCTGTGACCGTCTTACTTTTTTAACAAGCAAAAACACCTTAAAAGAACTAGAGTCTTATTTAGAAATTTATAAGCCAGAGGTAATAAAATGAACTCTACAATACTAGCCCGCCGTAGTATAACAACAGCTACCATGATTGATGTACTCCAAGTACTGTTAGGTGGTTGTCTTATTTCTTTGTTTGCAAAAGCAATGATTTACCTGCCATTTACACCGGTACCTATTGTTTTGCAAAATAGCTTAATACTATTAATAGCAGCTCATCTGGGAGCAAGAAAAGGCTTTTTAGCTACGCTTGTTTTTATTTTTCAAGGAGCAGTAGGCCTTCCTGTATTTGCAGGGGGTAGCGGCTCTCTTTTAACATTAATCGGCCCCACCGGTGGGTATATCATCGGATATGCCTTTGCTGCTTATTTAGTAGGATATCTATTTCAACATACAAGAAAATTAACACCGATTAAAGCATTTATCTATTTTAGCACTGCTAACTTCTGCCTCATTCACCTTCTTGGTGTTTTTCAATTAGCATTCTTCATAGGATTGAAACAAGCAATACTGCTTGGATCTGCTCCATTTATTTTGGTTGATATCCTAAAGAATATGCTAATTGTGAAATGCTACTTTTTATCTAGACGCTAACAAAGAAAAGAAGGCATTTTGCAATTTTCAGCAGAGCCTCTTTGTGCATTGATTGGTCTATCAAATAAAGGGATAGATGGTAGCCTTTGTATAGCTATACTACTGATGCGGTTTATTACTCCATCATCTATCTTATTCCTGAGGTCACTTGATCCACAAAAAGGATCACTTAATCGAACGCCTTCCATATGCACTCCTCACATTTATAGAAGAAATGAAAATTCAATCTTTAAATGTTTTTAAAAAATAATTCAACTTATTTTTTGTTTTTTTGAAAAAGGAATAAATTCCGGAGTTCCTTCAGGTTTGTTTTTGGATACATCTCTTTCTGTCATCGCAGTAGATTGCTCAGTAATGGTTGCAGCGGTTCTTCTTATCATTTGTGCAAGCCTGTCAATCCTATTTGGAAGGGAAGTCTTCTGTTTTTTTTGCGAACTTGTTTCTCTATATGTGTGAGTTGGCTCCCCTACTCTTTTTACCATTACGTTTCTCCGGTTGCGTTATATTTTGTTGTTATAAAAAAAAGTAGAAATAGTCAAATAAAAATAATGCAATCGGTGAAATAACGCCGGTAATGGCCCTAATTATGATGATAAAAATGAATTTCTTTTGGCTGCGATAAAAAATCTTTATGGTAATCTGCTTCGATTTGGCTTCATCCAGATTGCCAGCATAACCGATAGTGTACATCAATAGAGAAAGAAGAAAAAAAACATTGCTTCACGTTGCATGATAAGTCCTGCAAAAGGAAAGGATTGGTCGTAAAACTTTCTCTTGTTTTTTTCATCTAAAAACAAGTTAATATTTAAAATAGGAAATTTTGATATAAATAGAGATCTAATCGACATTAAATTAATATATAATAAATTTTAGCCTGTTTTTTTTAAATTTTGATTTTACAAAAGACAAATAAATTTCCTTTAGAAATAATCAATCTTTTTTTATTATTTCTTCTTTAAATTTAACTACAAGAGTTTCGTATGATGAAGGATTTCTTCTTGCATATATTTGGATTGATCGTTCGGCTTTGTTTTAGAGTAAGGTATAAATTTCGGATCAAAAACAAAGGAGCGCTGCATCAGCCGAAATTAAAAAAAGGTGGATACTTAATATTACCTAACCACCCAGCAGAGATGGATCCTATTATCATGATGACTCTTCTTTGGGGGAAATATAAATTACGACCACTGGTAGTAGAACACTTTTATTATTTTCCCGGTGCCAAAATCTTTATGGACGCTGCAAAAGCAATCGCTATCCCCAATTTTGAAAACTCAGTCAATCAGTGGAAAAAAGATAAAGGCGATAAAGCTTTTGAAATGGTTTTAGAAGGATTGAAAAAAGGAGAAAATTTTCTTGTTTATCCTTCAGGTCATTTAAGAAGAGGATCAAAAGAAGTAGTGGGTGGTAGCTCGTTTGTTTATAACATTATCCAGGCATATCCTGAGGTAAATATCCTGATGGTGCGCATGAGTGGTCTTTGGGGAAGCTCTTTTTCTAGGGCCATTACAGGTAGTGTACCACATTTTTGGAAAGTTGTTCTCAAAGCGATATGGACTGTCATAAAAAATGGTATTTTCTTTGTACCAAAGAGAGTGGTTGAAGTTGAATATTATAATCCTGGTGAGCGTTTTCCCTACCATGGCTCTAAACTGGAAATCAACCAGTTTTTGCAAAACTTTTATAACCGTTACCTAGATGATAAAAATAAAGTAGTCAGTGAAGAACCATTAAAGCTAGTATCGTATAGTTTCTATCGAAAAGATTTACCAAAATATGTTGCAGCACTAGAAGATAAATCCAATTTGAAGGTACAGGTAAAATTATCTCTTGATGAAAAAAAGAAGATCTTAAAGAAAGTATCTGAGCTTGCTGAAGTATCTGTTAGTGATATTGATGAGGAAAAAGATCTCTCTCTTGACCTTGGGCTTGATTCCTTAGATATCGCAAACCTATATGTCTATATCACCGAAGAATTTGATGTGGTTTCTAAAATAGAACCAGGTGAGCTAAAAAAGGTCTATGACTTGTTTGTTCTTGCTGCTGACCAAAAAAAATCAGTACGTCATGGTCAACAGTATGATAACACTAAGACAGTTAGTTGGATAGAAGAAAAAAAGAGACCGGAGCCTCAACTGGGATTTGGTAAAACTATACCGGAGGTGTTTTTCAATACTGCAGAAAGAATGAAAAATTATGTTGCTTGCGCCGATGCTAATTCAGGAATACTTACCTATAAACGACTTTTGCTCGGAGCACTTATCTTATCTAATAAAATAAAAAAATTACCCGGTCAATATATTGGCATCATGCTCCCATCCTCTGTTGGGGTCTATCTGATGATTCTTGCATGTCAAATTGCTAAAAAAACAACGGTTATGTTGAATTGGACAGCAGGGATAAGATCATTAAAGTATGCTGTAGAATTACTTGATATTCAAGTAATACTCAGTGCTCGTAAATTTTTAGATCGATTAGAGCATTTACAACTCGAAGAAATAGAAAAAAAACTATATTTAGTAGAAGACATAAGAAAATCAATATCTCTTATAGATAAACTAAAGGCTCTCCTACTCTCGAAAAAATCAACCAAACGATTGGTGAAGAGTTTGGGCTTAGACCATGTAAAAGAAACAGATCCAGCAGTTGTGTTATTTACATCTGGCACAGAATCATATCCAAAAGCAGTGCCACTGTCGCATAAGAATATTTTAACGAATCAATCCATATCATTAAATACCATTGAGCTAAAAGCAAGTGATGTGTTGTATGGAGTTCTCCCTCCTTTTCATTCCTTTGGATTTACTGTAACGGGACTCTTACCATTGCTAGGGGGTTTTAGAGTTTATTTTGCTCCAGATCCAACAGATGGTCATGCAATGGCACAAGATATCAAACACTGGAAAGCTACTGTAATATGTTTAGCACCAAGTTTTTACACGAACCTGCTAAAACTTGCAACAAAAGAGGATCTGAAAACGATACGATTATTTGTCTCTGGTGCAGAAAAGGCATCTAATGAATTAAAACAAATGATCTGGGATTTAAATGACGATAATGCCTTCTTGGAAGGATATGGTATTACAGAATGCTCACCGGTGGTTTCCATCTGTGATCGAGAAGATCCTATTGGTGTTGGCAAGCCAATTGCTAATTTAGATGTGTGTGTCATTCATATAGATACTCATGAAGTATTGCCGAGGGGAAAAGTAGGAGAGTTTTGTATCCATGGTCCTTCTGTATTTTATGGATATTTGGGGACTCCAGGAAGAGATCCTTTTATCGAAATAAAAGGGAAAAAATGGTACCGCAGTGGTGATATTGGTTATTTAGATGAAAAGGGAAATATTATTTTACAAGGTAGATTAAAACGCTTTGTGAAAATTGGTGGAGAAATGATCTCCTTGACTGCTATTGAGGAGGAATTAGTTCAGCAATCGAGTGGAAGAGGATGGCTCACTAATCAGGATGATGCCGCAAAAGCATTTGTTCTTTGTGTAAAAGAATTAGAAAATGGGAAACCTCATATGGTACTCTTTACTACAACAAGAGTAACCAAAGAAGAGATCAACTCTTTACTTAGAGAGTCTGGATTTGGAAGAATTGTTAAAATATCAGAGGTAAGAATATTGGATGAAATTCCTCTCTTAGGCACCGGTAAGATCAATTATAGACAACTTAGTGAAATGGTAAAATAATACATGGACATTTTACTCTTTAATTCTGAAACAAAGACAAAAGAAATATTTCACCCTCTTCATCCAAAGAAGGTGTTAATGTATACTTGCGGCCCTACGGTTTACAATTTTGCTCATATTGGAAATTTTCGCACTTATGTCTTTGAAGATCTTTTAAAAAGGATGCTAAAATTTTTTGGCTACAATGTTTATCAAGTAATGAATATTACCGACGTCGATGATAAAACAATTAAAGGGGCGCTTGCGGAAAAAGTATCTCTTCACACATTTACAGAAAAATATACACAGGCATTTTTTGAAGATCTTCTTACTCTTGGAATAGATAAAGCAGACAAGTATCCAAAAGCCACTGACTACATCCCTCAAATGGTTGAGATGATTGAGACTCTTGTTGGACAGCAGGTAGCTTATGTGAGCAGTGATCATAACGTTTACTTTAACATTCGTAAATTCGATAAGTACGGCAGGCTGTCACATCTTTGCCTCGATGAGTTAAAAGAAGGGGCTTCCAACCGAGTGAACTTAGATGAGTATGAAAGAGAGATGGCATCTGATTTTGTTCTTTGGAAAGCCTATGATCCCAAGCGGGATGGAGATATCTATTGGGATAGCCCTTTTGGCAAAGGAAGACCCGGTTGGCATATTGAATGCTCCGCAATGGCAATCAGCCTGCTTGGAGAGTCCATTGATATCCACTGCGGTGGTGTAGATAATATCTTCCCTCACCATGAAAATGAGATTGCACAGTCAGAATGTGTTACCAAAAAGAGATTTGTAACGTATTGGCTGCATGCACAGCATCTTGTTGTAGATGGAAAGAAAATGTCCAAAAGCCTTGGTAATTTTTTTACTCTAAGAGATCTGCTACAAAAAAACTTTTCCGGTAGTGTTATTCGATTTGCCCTATTGCAAACACACTATAGAAACAAACTCAATTTTACTTTTCAGGGACTAGAAGCTGCAAAACAATCCCTGCTGCGCCTCAAAGATTTTATCGATCGTCTTAAAGGTATCGAACAACAAGATAGTGAGGATATTGAGACTTTACTTAACACCACTTATGACTTATTTGCTAGCGCCATAGCAGATGATCTTAATATTTCACTCTCTCTTGCTACCATTTTTGACCTTCTCAGAGTGATGAATGGACTGATGGATGAAAATAAAATCGGAGTAAATGCTGCAAAAGCCACATTGTCACTACTACAAAAATTCGATGCGGTGCTTCATATTCTTCCCTTCACAACAGAGCAGGACTTTATTCCAAAAGAAGTGTTTGCAGCACTGGAAGAGAGAACACAAGCCAGAAAAAATAAAGATTTCAAATTGGCTGACTTCTATCGAGATACCATTGAAAAAATGGGGTATATCATTGAAGATACGAAAGAGGGTCCTAAATTAAAAAAACAATAATTTTATCTTTTAAGTAGAAAAATTTTTTGAAAGAGCGCATCCTTAACATGATCTTTACAACACAAGATCATGTGAGGTTATGTATGACAATATCAAGTTATCCTATTATAGATTATCACTTACGGCTGGAACTGGCCGCAAGTGTATTATGTCATGTTGACGATCTGGTAAAAGAAAGCATAGAAGCAAAAATAAGACAAAGAATCATGGCTTTTAACGAAGCTATCTATGCAGAAAATATCATACGAATGTATGCCTTGGCCAGAAGAGAACCTTTAGTGTTATGTCGGGGAGCTTCTGATAAAAGGCTTCCAATGGACCATATCGTGCAGCATAGAAACGAACAATTGATAATTGAGGCATTAAAACTAGGTGTTGACCCAGATATCGCCGATGAGCCCGATTTGCATTTAGTCCATGTGTTGGCACGCTTAGGATATATAAAAGCTCTTTGCTGCGCTATTTTATGTAGACAGGTCGATATAAATGTAACAGTAGCTCATGGAAAATATAAAGGCTGGAAGCCGATTGACTTTGCAATAACATATCACCAGGGAAAAATGGTCAAATATATCATGGATATATCAAGGCAACGAGTGGTTTGATATATAGGTCTTGGAAATGTAGTTAGTTCCAAGATATTCAAAAAATCATTTTCTTTTGTAAATTAATATTGCCTAACCTATTAATTGCTAATATACTGTAATGCAATCCATGTTTTTATGTGAAAATAGTGGATTGCATTACAGTAGACTTCTTGCGTAATTCCATTCGGCAGTTTAAGTCGCCATTTTTGGCAGATTTTTGTCCTTACTCGTTCTCTACCCTTTAGGTATGTCTTCCTTGCTCGGTACAAAAATCTACAGAAAAACCATCGATTTCTCCAGCCAAAGCGAGTTACGCAAGAAGTCTATTAATTAATCTTCATTTCGCATCAGAGGAAAAAATAATACATCGCGGATAGAGGTCTCACCAAGCATTAACATAACCAGACGATCTACCCCAAGACCAAGTCCTGCAGTAGGAGGCATCCCCTGGCAAATGGCCTCCACAAAATCCTCATCCATAGGATGGGCCTCTTCATTGCCAGCCTCTTTTTTTGCTGCTTGCTGTACGAGCAACTCCCGTTGTAAAATCGGATCGTTTAATTCAGAATAGGAATTGCAAAATTCAAAACCCAGTATAAAGGTCTCAAATCTCTCTACAAAATTCTCTTTTCTCAAGGCAGGATCACGATGTAGCTTACAAAGAGGTGTTGTTTCAATAGGATGATCAATAATATGATGTGGTTGAACAAGATGATGTTCAACCAGCTCTTCAAATAAAAAGGCTATTATTTCTCCACGAGAAGCTGCAGTTAGAGTCTCTTTTTTTAGGTCTGTTTTTTCTGAAAGAATAGTTTTAATTTCCAGGTCGGATAATAAATCTACATCAATACCCGCATAGGTTTTAATGCTATCTTTCATTGAGATGCGGATCCATGGAGTTTTTAAATCAATCTCATGTTCATTGCCATTTTTATCAAATCTTTTACCAAGTTTTGTGGTGCCATAAAGTTTTTTTGCAAGAAAAGCAAAAAGGTTTTCTGATAGCTCCATCATATTATTGTAATCCCAGTTAGCAGCATATAACTCTAGTTCTGTAAATTCGGGATTATGTGTTTTATCTATACCTTCGTTTCTAAATACCTTGCCCATTTCAAATACACGGTTAAATCCGCCTACAATCAATTGTTTCAAAGGTATTTCCAGAGAAATACGCAAAAACATTTTTTGATGGTCTAAAGCATTTAGATGAGTAGTAAATGGTTTTGCTGCAGCCCCACCATATGTATTTTGTAATACCGGCGTTTCTACTTCCAGAAAGTTTAGATCCGTAAGGTATTCTCGAATAGCAGCTAGAATATGGGTTCTTTTTTTAAACGTTTCAATGATATCTTTATTGGAAATGAGATCTACCCATCGTTTTCTATAACGAACACCCTTGTCGGTGAGACCAGCATGTTTGTCCGGCAAAGGCAGCAGAGTCTTACACAAAAGAGTGACATGTTTTGCATAGATCGTCAGCTCTCCTTTTTGTGTTCTAAATAAATGACCCTCTACTCCAAGTATGTCCCCAAGATCGACCTTTTTTTCAATAAATTTGATAGGGGCAGCAGGAGGTGTGGCACAGGTTGGATCATATCCGGTTACAGAGGTGTGATCTCTATTAAACAATATCTGGATACGCCCCGTTTCATCCTGCAAATGAGCAAAAGCATTTTTACCCATGGCACGAAATAATACCAGCCTACCACTAAGTTTGGTAAAGGGAGTTTTTCCTACCTCTGCATCTTCAAAGTGTCCAACAGGATTATCCTTGTACTCATCTTCCAATAAGGAAGAGTGGGCTTTTGGCTCAAAATGGTGAGGATAAGGATCAATGCCAAGAGCTCTAATCTCATTTAATTTTTCTACTCTGTTTCTATACTCTTCAAAATGGTGGTATTCCGGTTCTTTGTTTTCCATAACGCTTCGTGTAAATGATTAATGCAAATACCAATAAAATAATCGATTTGCTTTATTTTTGAAATGATTAACTTTATATGTGACTTCTTAAGTGAGTATGCTTCCAGTTATCACTATGTTTTAATCCAAGCCCCAGGAGGCGATCAAAATTGATATGGGAAAACCATATAATCCCAATAAAAAGAAGCAGAGGTATATGTAGCATCAAACCCAGAGTAGCAAGTATGATAGGAAACACTTCCGTATGAGTTAAATTATAGGATATAGTGCCTATAGTTACTCCAAGGAAATAGCCCAGTAATCCAATGTCTGCAACAAAAAATAAAATAATAAACAACAGCCATGATCCATGGAGATAATGAAACAGGTATAAACTGGCAAGAAATAGCGCTAATCCTTCTAAACGGAGGATGGCAATTACTCCTTTTCCACTATTGTGCTTTTTAAAAAATTCCATCTATATATTAACCTACTTGTTTGAAATGCAATATAAAGGTTAGGTTTTTTAGAGTAAAATATATTTAAAAGAAAAATTGAGATTGTGTTCCTTGTCATACCAGATGGGATTGTTGAAAAAATATACGAAGAGCTTCTTTGCCTGCTTGTCCCATTGCAACTTGAACAACTAGTTCTTCAAATTCATATTCATCAAACTCTAATAAGATATTGTTGTCTTCAAGAAAAACTAGAGCAGCAACAGCAGATGTGCGTTTATTGCCATCTATAAAAGGATGATTGTTGCAAATATGAAATAAATAAGCAGAAGCCTGATCAAAAAGAGAAGGATGTAAAAATTGTCCTCCCATTTTTGATTTAGGGATTTCAACTGCAGAAACTAGTAATCCTAGATCCCGCAAACCATGACAGCCTCCGAAGGAAGTTATTAATTGATCATGAATGGCAATTACTTCCTGTACTTGTAAAAAACGAGTCATCGATCAGACAATCTTTTTAATAATTTAGCACGCTTCTTGATTACTTTTTCTACATTTTTTTTATGCAAATCATCATTCATCGGTTGCACAGATTGAATGATAATTCCTCCATTAGGATCTATAGTAATTTGAAACATAGTATCTTCATCAAGTCCCGCTGCTTGCAAGATTGATTTATCAATAACTAAAGCTTTACTATTACCTACCTGGGTTAATGACTTGATCATAAGCTCTCCCTGATAATAACAATGTTATAACGATTTGTGTTTGCTTGTCTAGTTAAATGTTTAATAGCCTTATGTTTAGTATATTGCGATTGCATGATAATGGTTGCTACTGAGCGCTTTTGAGTGTAGATTGCAATTGAGTAATCGCAGCATGTACTTCAGCCTTTTGACTGTTAAAGAGCTGAAAAGAATGTGATGCTAGCAAAGAATCTATCGTTGTTGCTACATGAATTGTATCTGTTAGTATCGTAGTTCCTATTTTAGGAGGGAAATTATTTAAAGCGCTATGCACATCATTAATAATGGTGTTCTTTTCATCGGTTATTATACTTTGTATAGTCTGTGGTATAGGATAATTTACTCCTGCCAAGGTGTCTGTTAAAGCTTTTAGATCATGAATAATTTGCTCTGCCGGAGAGGGGATCGGAGGTAAAGAAGCTGGAGGGGGCCCTATTGGAGGAATATGCATATTAACTCATTAGTTAGCTTATTGTTGTATATAATTATAATTACTGTTTTTAGTTAATTTGTAAATTTTAATTAAAATCGAATGAATTAAATCTTTTTTTTAAGCACTTCTTGTTTTGCAAATCACTCTCAGGTCAACAGTAACCTGGTAATCTCCCTGAAGATGACTCTCTGATTTGAACCGGGTACAGCTAATCGGTCTGATAAAACTCGAAGATAGTGTTTGACATGGGCTTTGTATAGTGCAAGTGAAAGATCAGGTTCATGACGGTACTCTCTGACAGATAACAGACGGATATTCATTATCATATAGTTAATATGATCATTGATAAGCAAAAACCATGCATAGTCGGGATTTGCTTGTTTTATCATGAACATAACCTCAATCGCAAGTTGTTTTTTTGTTGATGTTGTCAGCTGCTTTACATGAAACACAAAATTACGAAAGCAGTTGATCGTGTCGCTAATATTACCATGTTTTGCAATTACAATTTCCTTAATAAATACATGGAAACAAGTCAGCATTTGTGGGTTTTCCATTCTGCGATGATGTTTTGCCAGAGCAATAAGCTGACCCCAAAGATGGATCGTTAGGCTAGCTTCGGAGTGAGTGTCTATTAGTGCATGTGGATCTGCTGGAATTAGGGATGTGAAAAACTCCATAGCAAGTGCTTGTAAATCATTTGTAAGGGTAGCCATCCCGATAGCACCTAACACAGTGTCCAGTGTTATTGGGTGAACAGACTCCGGAATTGTATCATAAGTTGTATCAGGATTCCATCCCGATTCAGGATTGCAAAGTCGCATCAGTATGTTGGAAAAAGAATGAAAGATTGCGGGCTCTAATCTGGAAATCGCAATAGCAGAGTCAAGACATTCTTTCAAAGAGGGATCGAACATTTGGGCAAAAAGAGCCTCACGCCCTCCTAATTCGGCAACAGTAGTAGATCCCAGAAGGTTTGTCATAATTAACAAAATCTGATTCCTTCTTTCTCCATTTTCAGGTCGTTGTAGGAGGTGTGGCAGGAGAATTATATGAGATGAGAGATCTTCAAAGGAATTTCTAAATACATGGGGATCTTCAAGATACCCTGCACATTCATACATCACATCGAGTGTTTGGTCTAAAATACGGTTAATAACATCCTTCCCATAGTAACTGATAAGATCTACAGTATCAGTATCCAAACAGAAACTGAAGGTTTCCAGTGTCGGATCCAGAAGGAATCTTTGATAATGGTCCACATAACTTAACCATGAATGAGATATTGACGGCCCTACCCGTGTGGGATGCGATATGATATCTTCATGCCAGACAATTCGTCCAGTGTGGAAGATTCCTGGATTTTCTCTAATCAAACGATCGGTAAGAGCAGCTGCGGTCAATGTAATATGATAGGAGTCGCCATTACGTGCGTGAATAAATTGTCCAAGATTTAAAATAATGTAACATTCATCGGCGGGATCGCTCTGAAGCCGACCAAAGCTTGCGCCAGGATCCGATCTTTTTTCTGCCAGAAAACGATCTATTGCTGCCGATCGAAAATCAAAATGGACGAGTTTGAATTCAAAAAGATCAATAACAAAAAGACATATTTTTTTTAAGGTAAGTTCAATAGGATCTTGATCATAATTCAGAGTGCTCTTGAGACGATCAAAAGCATTTGCAAGGACAGTGTCCTCATTACGGATTATCGTTATCGCATGATGAGAGTTGCTCTTAAAGAAGAGATTTGAATCTGAAAACCGTGTTGATCCCGGAACTACCTCAAAATAGGGGTCTTCCCATGATACAGGATCTTCCGGTCGGGGACAGCGAATGGAAAGACGAGGTAATGCGGCTGGAGCTTCCATTGTTTTTCACCATGTTCACTTTAAGGAAGAGTATAACCTATTTGTTGAAATATCTTCTAGCCACATAAAGTAAAATCACCTGTTTCACTTAGCCTTTTCCTTTTTCTTTTGATGGGATTCGAATACGCTTTGGTAGCTTTTCAGCTTCTAGTCCCAAACCTAATTCATCAAAGGTTGGATCAGCTAATTCAATCAAGCGTTTGATCATTCCTAAAACAAATAAAATTTTGGCATAAGCTCCCAAAGAAACTCCCTCATCGCCTTTCTCGATTTTGCTTAGAGTGGCGCGACTAATGGATGCCCTTTCTGCAGCAAGGTGCATGGGGATTCGACGTCGTTTTCTAGCATCACGAAGATCTTGCCCGAGCTTTTTTAGAGCTCTTTTGACGGGGATGGGGGTATTGTTAATGTCCATAATATTAGCCCTTATAAGCTTTAATGTATAATATTATAGACATTAAATAAAGGAAAAATACAGGTTAAGAATAAGTGACAATCGGATCTATATCGATTAAAATTTTAATTTTATGGTTGTGGAGCTGCAAGTATACTTCACTTAATACTTTGCTTAAGAAAAGCTGGTTGGTTCCTTTGATGACAAACTGGAATCTGAACTTGTTTTTTATCTTAGAACAACCGCAAGGGGATATAGCAGTCAGGCTGAAATTTTTTGGTAATTTAGGTATGAGGGCATCATAAAATGCTTTTGCAAAAGATCTTGTCTTTTCTTCATCTTCGGAGGAAAAAACAACTTTTGTGATGCGTTTGAAAGGGGGATAGTCAAACATCTGCCTTACTTTGAGTTCTTCTGCAAAAAAATGGGGATAATTTTCTTGTGCGGCATCTGTAATAATAGGGTGCTCTACGAGTGTTGTTTGTATGATGACTTCTCCTGGGAGGGAGCTTCTTCCCGACCTACCGGCTACCTGGGTAATAAGTTGAAAAGCATGCTCTGACGCTCTAAAATCCGGGACATGCAAGGCGTGATCTGCTTGTAAAATACCTACCAGGGTGACAGCGGGGAAATGCAGTCCTTTACCAATCATTTGTGTGCCAATCAACACATCTGCTTTGCCCGATTTAAATGCTCGAAAAAGCTCATCATGAGATCCCTTATGACGGGTAGTATCTCCATCCATACGAATGAGGCGTAAAAAAGGAAAGATAGCTTTTAAAGAGCGCTCCACTTGTTCTGTACCAGGTCCTTTGAATTGAAAGGTCTCTTTTGACCCACATTTACATTTGGTAGGGGGAGGAGAGAGGGTAAATCCACAAACATGACAGGCTAGTAAATTATCGCCTTTATGAAAGGTTAAAGAGACATCACAATGAGGACATTTGACTACTTCGCTGCACTCTTTACAACAAAGGTAAGAATAATAACCCCGTCTGTTCAAAAATAAGATGGTTTGCTCACCACACTCATATCGTTTTTTAATTTTTGAAAGTAACATGTCGGAAAACATAGAAAAGTTCTTTTTTTCCTTTTCAGTATTCATGTTCACAATATGTACTTGGGGCAAATTGCTATGACCTGCTCGATGATTTATCTTTAGGAGATTGTATTTTCCACTTATTGCATTTTGATAACTCTCTAAAGATGGCGTTGCACTCCCTAAAATCACTGTAGCATTGATCAGTTTTGCTCTTACGATAGCAACATCGCGCGCATGATAAGTGGGCATCTCTTCCGATTGTTTATAAGAAGACTCTTGCTCTTCATCTACGATGATTAGCCCCACATGCTCCAGTGGACTAAAAATAGCAGATCTGGCACCTACTACAAGCTTGATATTGCCCTTACGCATATTATGCCAGCTATCAAATCTCTCTCCATCGCTTAAGCGATGGTGTAAAATGGCTATCTTATTTTGAAATCTTGCCCTTAAACGCTCAATGGTTTGTGAGGTAAGTGCAATTTCTGGAACAAGGAAAATAACATCTTTATTAAGGGCTATTGTTTCTTGAATCGCTTGTAAATACACTTCTGTTTTCCCGCTACCTGTAACACCATGGATTAGATGTGTAGTAAATTCCTGTTTTTTAATAGAAGAGACGATGGCATCTAAACAAACCTGTTGCTCTTCGTTTAAAATTTTTGGTTTTGTAGGAAAAAACTCTTGTTGTAGAAGGTCTATACGATCAATGTGGAGTAATTGAGTATTAAGTGATCCCTCTTGAATGAGGGCATGTACAGCAGATGGTGATGATCCGCTTTTCTCTAAAAGCTCTGTTAATAAAATCCCTTTTGGATGTTCCAAAATGATATCGAGTACTTTTGCCTGAGCCGGTTTTTTTCTACGAATAAGAGCGCATATTTCTGTAATCTGTTCTACTGATTTAGCGCGTTCAATGAATAATTGTTGCTTTTCTTTTGTGTTTTTTTTCACGGAGGACGGGAGCATGGTGTTGATCACGCGCTGCAGGGACGTTGCATAATATTCGCTCATCCACTCTGCCAGATCAAAGAGGTCATCTGTTAAGATGTTATCTTCTAACAACACCTCGTTGATCGGTTGTACACTAGCGATAGCGCTTTTCTTTCTAACGTGTAGTACAGTAGCTCGCTTTAAGACATTTCGAACAGGCACCAGTACCCTGGACCCAATGCTCACTTGCTTAGATAAATGATCTGGTATCCCATAATCTAAAGGTTTTTGAATATTCTTATCGATTAATACAGTTGCAAATAGTTTAAAACTCATTTTTTTTCCGCAAGATGTTTGCAAATTTCATTCCATAATTTCTTTTTTTCCATGGGACTTGAGAAATAAACGGATGCATCATTTAAAATAATAGCTGGTATGTCATGAATATAACATTGCCCGTTACCCGCTATTTTGTATCTTGTTAGTAAAGATTTTACTCCATGAAGTGTTTGCTTGGATACGATGATTAGTTTCATTTCTTTTTTGTTAAAAAGATCATTGATTTTCATTTTCTTTTCTATCTGCTGTATGCTAAGCACATTGCAAGGACAGAAAGTAATATGTATTGCTTTTGCAACCTGATGTAAAAATGTTTGTATTTCTTTGGACTCCATGGAAGTAAAAATAGGCACAATCGGAATATGCAACTCTATCTTCCATTCATTTTTTGCCTCTGTTGCTGCTTTATCCAGCAGTGGATAATCGGAAATCTTTAAATGAGGGCTTGTTTTTTTCATCATTGCGATCAGATCAACAAAATGATCGATATGCTCAGGGCGTGGAGTTTTAATAACAGGCGCTGTCTGTGCAACAGCAGGGGAGTGCTTTATCTCTTTTTTTATGATGGGTTTTGCTATTTCAAGTGGAGGAAGGATCTCTTCTTTTAATTCTTGTGCAGGTAAAACCAAATTAGGAGAAGAATGCCTCTCTGTTTTGTCAATAAATGTATTACAAGATACATATAAAGAAGAGTTTTTCATCTGTAACAGATACGTTTTTAAATCAGCAACAAGTGTTTCATATTCTTTGTGCATTTGCTAGTCCTTATATGGAAAAAAGAGCATCTAAATATTTTTCTTTATCAAATGCTTCAAAATCATCTTCGCTCTCCCCAAGACCGACAAATCGAATAGGGATGCCAAGCTCTTTATAGATGGATAAGATGATACCACCTTTTGCACTCCCATCCAATTTTGTTAATATAATACCGGAAAGAGGTGTAAAAGAATGAAAGATTTTTGCTTGTTCCATAGCAGCTTGCCCAATTGTTGCATCTAGCACTAAATAAGTTTCATGGGGAGCATCGATGCTCACCTTTTTACATACACGTCCTATTTTTTCAAGCTCCTTCATCAAGTCTGTTTTTGATTCGAGTCTTCCTGCTGTATCCCCAATGACGACATCATAATGATTTGCTTTTGCCTTTGTAAGTGCATCAAAAATCACACTAGATGGGTCTGCTCCTTGGACACCTTTTACTAAATCAATTCCTAATTTACCAGCCCAAAGTTCTAGCTGCTCTACGGCCGCTGCTCTAAATGTATCTCCAGCTGCGAGCAGCACCTTTTTTTTATTTTGCTTATATAAACGCCCTAATTTAGCAGCAGAGGTAGTTTTCCCAGACCCATTAATACCAACTAATAAAATCACAAGAGGTTCTTCTTTGTTATAAGAGCGGGCTATGATTTTTGGCGGAGCAGATAAAAGAGCATCTCCTAATTTCTTCATTTCCTGTAGATAGTCTTGAAAAGAAGCCTGTTTGTTTTTTTTGTGATACTCTTCAATGTGATGGATAAAAAGCTCTACACAAGAAGATCCAAGATCGGTTTCATAGAGGATTTGCTCGAGCTCTGCGAGTGTTGATTCATCGACAGGCCGCAGGAAAATCCGCTTTAAGTTAGAAACTAGAGAGCTTTTTATTTTTTTGTATTTATTTTTAAAAAACGTGAACATAGAGAAATGATGACTTTTTGGGTTGTAGATAATCAGATTTTATCAGATAAGGAAATATGGGAAAAGGAAGGATATAATTATGAATACGCATGAGTATCAGGCAAAGGAGATTTTAAAGCGTTATGGGGTGAATATTCCAGATTTTGCTGTAGCCTCTTCTATTCATGAAGTAAGGGAAATACTCGGTCAAAAGGGTTGGAACAGCGCTGTTGTAAAAATTCAGGTGCACGCTGGAGGTAGAGGGAAAGCAGGTGGCGTAAAATTTGGAAAAAGCCAGGAAGAAATACTTACTATTGCGCAACAGTTACTTGGTATGAAAATAGTCAATAACCAAACAGGGCCAGCGGGAGTTGTTGCAGCAAAAATATTAATTACAACTCCTGTAGACATTAAAAAAGAATACTACCTTGGTGCTATCATTGATCGGGAAAATGCAAGACCTATCATTATTGCATCTCCAGAAGGTGGGATGGAAATTGAAGAGGTAGCACATAAATACCCAGAAAAAATATTAAAACTTCCCATTAGATTAAATGGTGAACTGAAAAGTTACGAATTGATCCATCTTGCAAAATTCATGGGATGGGAAGGGGACGTTGCAAAACAGGGAATGTCGCTTGTTGCTAAAATTGCAAAAGCATTTTTGGATACAGATGCATCTTTACTTGAGATCAACCCTTTAGTTGTATCACAAGATGATCAGCTGCTTGCGTTAGATGCAAAGCTTAGTGTGGATGATAATGCCTTATTTAGACAGCAAGAGATAGCAGGTTTGTACGATCCAACCCAAGTATCAAAAAATGAAAGGGAAGCTAACAAATATGAACTGGCTTACATAGCCCTTGATGGGGATATTGGGTGTATGGTCAATGGCGCAGGTCTTGCAATGGCTACCATGGATATCATTCATCACTGTGGTGGAAAGCCTGCAAACTTTTTGGATGTAGGAGGAGGCGCTACCAAGGAAAAAGTAGCAGCTGGCTTTAATATCATTTTAAGTGATCCCAATGTGAAAGCAATTTTAGTAAATATATTTGGTGGTATCATGAACTGCGCTACTATTGCGGAAGGAATTATTGCCGCTATTGAGGAAAATAAGATGGAGGTGCCTTTGGTGGTAAGACTAGAAGGAACGAATGTAGAGCAAGGAAAGAAAATGCTAAGAGAATCAGGACTTGCCATTATCGCTGCAGAAGGACTTGCACAAGCAGCGCAAAAAGTAGTACAGGCAGCAAAATAATGGGAGAAGAGATATGCCAATATTAATCAATAAGAATACTAAGATCATTACCCAGGGCATTTCCGGTAAGGCCGGTAAATTTCACACCGAAGAAGGTATTAAATATGGGTCCATATATGTTGGCGGAGTAACTCCCGGCAAAGGGGGTATGGAAATATTAGGGCTTCCTATTTTTGACACTGTGCTGGAAGCTAAGCAATCCGTTCATCCTGATGCATCGCTTATCTTTGTGCCTCCTCCATTTGCTGCAGATGCAATCCTGGAAGCAGAAGATGCAGGTATTCCTCTGATTGTTTGTATCACAGAAGGTATACCTATACAGGATATGCTTGAAGTGTCACAAGTGATGAAAGAGAGTAAAACTTCTCGCCTCATTGGTCCCAATTGTCCAGGCGTCATTACGCCAGGAGAGTGTAAAATTGGCATCATGCCAGGATATATTCATAAAAAAGGAAAAATAGGTATTGTATCAAAATCAGGAACCCTTACTTATGAAGCGGTTTGGCAAACAACAAATTTAGGACTTGGACAGTCCACCTGTGTGGGAATAGGAGGCGATCCTTTAAATGGCACCAACTTTATCGATGTGCTCAAACTGTTTGAAAAAGATCCTCAAACAGAAGGTATTTTAATGATTGGAGAAATTGGTGGTCATGCAGAAGAAGATGCTGCAGAGTGGATCAAAAAACATTGCACAAAACCAGTTGCTGCTTTTATTGCAGGAATGATGGCTCCACCGGGAAGAAGAATGGGACATGCAGGAGCAATCATATCAGGTGGTGAAGGAACAGCAGGGGGCAAAATTAAGGCATTAAAAAAAGCGGGTGTTACTGTAGCAGAAACTCCTGCTGATATGGGAAAAGCAATATTAACAGCAATAGGTAAAAAGTGAAACGGATACCCATTCGTATTTCTCCAGCTTTTTTTATTACAGCCGGGTTAATTGGCTTTTTAAGCAGTTTTAGTTTTTTAGGAACGCTCATTTGGATAGGTATTATTTTTGTTTCCGTTTTATTTCATGAATATGGACATGCTCTATCTTCAATGATATTTGGACAGAGCCCCTCTATTGAGCTTGTAGCATTTGGAGGAGTGACCATACCTAAAGGTCCCAGTCTTCCTCTTTGGAAAGAATTTATCGTTGTGTTTTGTGGTCCTCTTTTTGGTTTTTGTCTTTTTCTGATTTCATTTTTTTTGATTCGTGAGAAGGTGTTCTCCCATCTCATCGTTGTTAATATTTTGGAAGGGTTTAAACTAGTTAATTTATTTTGGACTATTATCAACCTATTGCCTGTACTTCCATTAGATGGTGGTCAGCTCATGCGTATTATTATTGAAGGCATCTTTGGCATTAAGGGCAGAAGATATGCGCTCATTGTTAGCATGGTTTTAGCGATTGTTGTAGCGCTTGGGCTATTTTTATGGGGAGCGATCATTGTAGGGGCTCTTTTTTTTCTATTTGCTTTTCAAAATTTTGAAATTATCAAGCAGACAAAGGGTATTACAGAAACAGATGCAAATACTCACTTAAGAGAAGAAATTATCATTGGTGAGCATCAGCTATTATCCGGTAATACAGCAGATGCAAAAAGACACTTTGAAGAGATTTTATCCCAAGCAAAAGAGGGAGTAATCCATAAAGCAGCTTCTGAATATTTAGCCCAAATCTATGCTAAAGATGGAGACAATACTAAAGCATATGAATTACTAACACACTATCAGTCAGAGGAGCTCTCTGATCCCTCCAAATGCCTGCTTCATCAGCTTAGTTTTGAACATAAAGATTATCAGCGGGTACTAGATCTTGCAGGGACATGCTTTCAAGAGTTCCCCTCCCTGGAACTAGCAAAGCGGACCGTAATTGCAGCAGCAAAACTAAATGATATCAAAGCAACCATTGGGTGGATGAAAACCTGTATCCATTATGGCCTGGAAGAATGGCAAGAGTTCATTAAAGATCCTGCCTTTGATACCATAAGAAGTGTCGAAGAATTCAACAAATTCATTGATAAACACAAATAACAACAAAATTATAATTATGTGTTAATTAAAATTGCAATTATTGTAGAGGTTGTTTTTTTTTGACTAAAATTCCAATGTAACTATAATTACACCAATTAAAATAACAATAGGTAAAAATTATGGTTCCAGCTCAAGGTCAGGGGGCAATAGTAGGGTCTCCTTCTTTTTGTGATTCTTTTTATGATCAAAATAAGACATTAACACGGCAATATATAGATGAACCAAATCTTAATCCTACTCAGCCGCTGCGACTACAGCCCTTAAAAGCAGCGCTTTTATTTACTGTAACAACACCAATTGAACTAGCAGAAGTTATCACTCGACTAGCAATTGGTATTTTAGCTTGTCCTTTAGTGTTTGTGAACCCGAATCAATTCTTAAAAGAGTTTGTTTATATTCCTCTTACAGGGTTAGGTGATGTAGTAGGCAAACCTCTCTTTTTGATCCTTTCACCTGTTATCGTATTCACGAATTTTTTAAGTACACAGAATGGATCGATTTTTTATAGGACTAATCGATCTTTAACTAGTAAGTATGTAGTGGATCCTGTATCTAAACTTGTGCCTCATTTTGCACTCTCATTACAGTGTTTTGTGAGTATAATAACTGTGCCATTAGAAGCTGTGGAAACCATTGGTCGATTAGCACTTGCTATTTTAGCTTTTCCAGTGGTTTTTATAGATAAAGACTTATATTTGAAAGAGTTTATTTATACTCCGGCTCTAGGCCTTGTTAAAGTGGTATTTAGAGTAGTAGTTGCTCCTATTGAACTTATTGCGAGGTTATTCTTAGATTACGTTTTTTATCAACAATCCCGAGCACAAGTAGCACAGCGGGCGGTACAAGTAGCACAGCAGGTGGCACAACATGCTCAACCATAACAAGCAGTGCAAGCCGCAGCCAGGTTGTCTATTCAGCATATTCAACATGCTGAAACTACAGCACTTCACGCCGTTTGGCGAGCTTTTCGAGCGTACCATGGGGTAAATCCTGCGCAGGCTAGAACTTTGTGGCGTAGTGATGACAATGATATTCGTCAAACATCTAAAGTATATTGTGATTCAATTAGATTATTTCCACAAAATTGTAGAACAGTTGAATCAATAGCTATTACGCAGATTTTACGGATGGGACAGCTTGGAGCTACTAGACTTAATACTCTTCCTTAAAAGATATGGCGGCTATATTCACTGTGAAGATAACGAAATAAGGGACCTAATACCGGTCCCTTTTCTTATTTAGGTAGTTTTAAGGAGAAAAATCTCATACTGCCTTTGACATTCATCAAGATGAGTACCCGATTTCCTTCCATCCCTTCTAATGCTTTGTTAAATTCATCAGCATTGCTTACTTTTTTATGGTTAACAGCCAATATTACCCAGCCAGTTCTAATACCGGCAGATTGTGCAATGGAGCCTGACATCACTTTTGTGATAATCACGCCACTCTCTTCTGTGTAACCATTTCGTTTTGCAACTTCAGGAGTTAATGTTTCTACTTCAATACCCAGTTTTTTGATAGCAATAGATGATTCATTACTTTGAGCATCATTACCCTCAATTTTCACAGGTATTACCATCATCTTGCCTTGACGATTGATCGTAAGCTGAATGGTCGTATTAGGAGGCATTAGCATGATGTCATTTCGCAGCGTATTCATGGACTTAACAGGGATATCATTTAATTTAATGATGATATCACCTTGTTTCAAACCAGCTTTATCAGCAGGAGAATCCTTCTTCACTTGTGCAACAAGTGCTCCCTCTGGTTTTTCTAGTTTTAAGGCTTCTGCTAAATCTTGATCTATTGGCTGCAACATAACACCAATGCTACCACGAGATACTTCTCCATTGCTGATGATTTGTTGCTGCACATTTTTAAGAATAGAGCTAGGTATGGCAAAACCAATGCCCATATACCCACCGGATGGTGATAAAATAGCTGTGTTCATACCAATTACCTGAGCATCCAAGTTCAGCAAAGGCCCTCCGGAGTTGCCGGGGTTGATAGCAGCATCTGTTTGGATAAAATCCTCTAAATCGGTAATTTGCAAATCATTTCTTCCCTTTGCACTAACAACGCCTACTGTCACGGATGCTTGTAATTGAAATGGATTTCCAACAGCAACCACCCATTCTCCTACATCCATCTCATCAGAGCTGCCAAATTGCAAAAATGGATAATTGCTGCCATCTACTTTGAGTATTGCAATGTCTGTTTGAGGATCACCCCCTACGAGCGTTGCATCTAGTTGTTTTTCTAGTGGAGGATTTAAATCTACTGTAATTTTTGTGGCATCTTTTACTACGTGAAAGTTAGTCATGATATAACCATCAGAGGTAACAAAAAAGCCAGATCCTTGTGATCTTCTTACCGGAGCCTTACGATTTTTTTTGGGAGCAGGCCCAAAGAATCGATTAAAAAAATCATCCTGAAAGAGATCAAATGGATCTTGGTATTCTGGAGATTGATTTAAATAATCGCTAAGATCTCCACTCGATTCTACCTTGATGAAAACCACTGCTGGAATGGATTTTTTAGCAACACTGGTGAAAGCTTTAGAAAATTCTTTTGCCTGGGAGCATTGATTATCAGATGAAGGATCGTAAGCTATAGCTTTAGACTCCGTAGCTTTTGTCTCTTCTTTTGTTTGAAAAATGGAACCATGTAATTGTGTTGATATAAATAACACACTTAAAAACAAATACTTAATAGGTGCTTTCATTCACGCCTCCTGCCTGATTTAGGAATCAAATTATGTAATACAAAAGAAAAAAAAACAATCTCTACTGTCTAGAAGTTTTATTATTTGGCTTATTTTGGTATACTATAGGAACATTATTAATTAAAAAAAGGAATTTTTATGGAAACATTATCACTTGCTCGGTTGCCGCCTCAGATGAGGGTTTAAAATGGAAGTTACTTCAGCATCATTATTTGCCCCCTTTTCCCTGGATCCAAAGGCTGTGAAGTTTAAAAATAAAGATAAACATCCTATGGATGGAAGGATAACTATTATCCTACCATATAAAAATCAATACTTGTTACATGCATCTTGTCAAGGTAGAAGTGTAGGACGTGCGGAATTTCATGAGGAAATAGAAATAATACGTATTGCCTGGCTTGAAAATACAACAATTGGCACTGCAATAAGAGTATATGAGGTAGGAACAAGAATGATGGAGCTCATCATTTCATTTGCAAAACACCGTAACAAAAATATTCGGCTATTTGCTAAGAATGCAGTACCTTTTTACTTAAGTTTTGGATTTCATGTTGTCAAATATGCCTATCTTGAAAAGCTCACAAGAGCATTACAAGGGCTTTTGAATGGGCATAGATCTTTAGATGATGTACAAGATATTTACCTGGGATTAAGGATATTATCAAAAGAAATAGAAAGATCTGTATCTATAACAGATACAGATATCATTCGAGAGCATTGGTTTTGGGATAATGTAGGTCCTATTGTAGATGATCAAATGAGTGAGCGTATGAAAGAAGAAGAGGAAAAAGCAGAAGAAGAAAGAAGATCTCCCTCTTTTCTTCTTGGTGATGAGAAATGGCAAGTGGATATGATGTTACCACTGAAAATAGTGATAGAAGAAAGGGAAGGATAAGTAAAATGAGCGCTATTATATCATTATCAAGAAGTAATGTTAATGGCATAAAACATATATTAAAAATAATTGTTAAAAATCTTTTTATTTAGGCCATAATGTGACAGTATTACTGATTTCAGTATATCAGTTTAATACAAATTCGATAAATAAAGAGCCAATAAGATTATTCTTTTGGATCGTTTTCTTTTGCGTGATTAGCTTGCTTCTCAACTTTTTCTCGAAGCACATAAGGATCTAAATCGATATCATCTCCCCAGGATATGGTATTTGATTGATGATCGATTCGAACTTGATTGAAAAAGTCGATAGATTTCCAAGCTTCAAAAATACCTTGGCCAACTAAATGGCTTAGATCAATCTCTCCTTCTAGACCATCATCAAACTGTATCCAAATGCAATAGTTTGGCATAGCTTTACAAGCTATGATTTTTGCTCTTTTAAAGTCCATAACCCATATCTACTGGAGCGGGGGAATTTTTGTAGTTTGTTATGAATCAATTTTATGGTATCTGGTAGCCTTGCCACGACCGCTTTTTTTAAGCATACCTTCTTTCACTAATTGTGTTAGTCGTCGCGTAGCCGTTGCACGAGGAATATGTAAAGCCTGCATGATCTCAGATACGGAAATGCTATCTGCACTAGTAAAAAGTTGTAAAAATTGTCCATATTTGTGAGAAATCTGTTCTGTAGCATAATTTGCTCGAGGAAGAATGCATTTGACAAAATTTTCTCCATTAATAATGACAGGTTCTGGTAGCCCCCATTTCTCATAGGCATTATAGGCAGTAAGTAAGCCCGTTCCTAACTTTTCCACGAAGCGAGCCTCTCGAAAGATTTTACAAATGGCCATATTGCGAATATCTGTCAATCCAAGCTTCAAACTAGCAAAAGGGGTTGGAAATTCTCCTGGACTAAAAATTTCTATCCGGTCTTGATAGATCGATACTTTAATTGGAGCACGTAGATGGTAGTTGCGGTGAACAATGGCGTTCAAAAGGAGTTCTCGGTAGGCGATTTCTGGTAATTCATATTTCTCATTGCGAGTAGCTCCCTGTATGGTAAATGAACGGTTGAGACAACTCAATCCGAATTCATAGGCTCCTGCAAATTGTTCAAACAGAGTTCCCTTGCAATCTCGGGTTGCAATTGCCTCACGCCCGGCAGTGCCGGCAAAATGTGTGCAGATGATCATCGCTTCAGGAAACCATTGCTCTAGGCGCTTGCTAAAGTGCAAGATACCGCATACCGTTGGGTAGATGATTGTTTGCTCTTCTGTAATCAATTCATAATTTTTAAAAATTTCTTCAATCATTGGTCCAGTTGCCTGATTTAATCGCTCTCCAAAAAACTGGTTTATTTTTTCCAGATTCAAATCTTCTTTTGTTGCTCGATAAACCGGCATCCCATCAAAGGAAATTCCTCTCGTTTGCCAGCGTAATTCATCGATCATGTCAGCATTTGCACGAAGCACAGAGCGTCCTACCCGGATATAGGTTCCTCTATCCGGGCCCTCGGATTTAATAAAATAGGGTTTGTTCATACCGGCTGAAACTTTAATTTCTAAAATAATCTTATCTCCAATACGTTGAGCGATAACTTTAGGAATAATTGTTGGAGTTGCAGCTTGGTATATGGAATGCTCTAAACATTCCATGATCTGCATGGTTTCATTTTCATCGATACCCACAATAGTCCCGTCATTTTCAACCCCAATGATCAATCTTCCTCCAACTTGATTACAAAAACCAATAACAGTTTTGATAATCTGTTCGTTTTTAGGGATTTCTTTCTTGAATTCTAATGTTTGGGACTCAGATTCGGGGTATTTCATAAAACCTCTATTGATGCATATTTCAAATACAACTCAGATTACAACTCAATGAGGCGTATTTGTCAAACATAAAAAAAATACACCTCATATGCATCAAAAAAAAACATTCTCAATGAAGAGTTTAGAATATATCCTGTCGTTTCAAATCCTAAGAAACAAATCTAAAATCATTTGTTTTTCACAGTGGTTTTGGCTTCTGAATTCAAAAAAATTACCATTTTTTTACAGCGCTGGTTTGGTATATAGTAAAATATAATGCACTAGATTCTGATATACAAGCACTTAGAGTTAAACCTTTGAGATGAGTTATGGAAGCTTGCTCTATAACTCATCTTTATATACAATCATGAGTTATAGAGGGGGCTATTACTCATGTCCTGGAACTGGGAGTTGCCGCATTGGCCAAAATTTAGTTATAACTTTGATCAAATATCCAAGCAGGAAAGGCAATTCCTTTTAGGTATGGGTAGCGCATCCGCATTTCTAAAAAATATTGATAAGCAAGAGTCCAATCAATTTATTGTTGAGATTCTTAGTTTAGAAGGTTTAGGAAGCTCCAAGATTGAAGGGGAAATTCTTGATAGAGAGAGTTTACAGTCATCCATCAAGAAACACTTTGGATTGCATTATACTCTAAAACAAGAAGCCGATAAAGAATCTCGCATGGCGAGTCTTCTGTGTAGTGTTTATGAATCTTTTGATAAACCATTGACACATGAAATGCTTTGGCAGTGGCATGCTGAGTTATTTCTAGGTCAGCCTCAAATTACCGATTGTGGCAAATACCGCACTCATGTTGAGCCCATGCAGATTATTTCTCGCCGTTTGGATGCTCCTATTATTTTCTTTGAGGCTCCTCCATCAAGCAAGGTCCCTCATGAAATGAATCTGTTTATCGATTGGTTTAATTCCACAAGTGCATCAGGCTCTATTTTAGGGAGGGCTGCCATTGCTCATATCTATTTTGAAAGCATTCATCCTTTTGAAGATGGCAATGGAAGAATTGGACGCATTTTGGTTGAAAAAGTCCTTTCTCAAGGTGTTGGTAGGCCGGTATTGATTGCTATTTCCAAGGTATTAGAAAAACGCAAAAAAGAATATTACTCGGCCTTAGAAAAATGTAACAGAACATTGCAGATGCAGCATTGGGTAGAGTTTTTTGCTGATGTAGTCTTAGAAGGACAAGAAGAATCAATGAACTTGCTCTACTTTTTGATTGAAAAATCAAGAATACTTACGGCTCTTTCAGGGCAAATTAACCCGCGTCAGGAAAAGGCTTTGCTGAGAATGTTTGCAGAAGGTCCAAGCGGTTTCAAAGGGGGACTAAGTGCAGAGAATTATATCGCGATCACAAAGACCTCCAGAGCTACAGCTACGCGCGATTTAACAGATCTTGTTCAAAAGGGAGTTTTAGTAAAAACCGGAGATCTTCGCCATACCCGTTATTGGTTGAACCTAGCTAAAGAATATTAATGGCTTGTAGATTGTTTTAAAAATGAATGCTCTATTTTTTTATCAATATCAGAGGTGTCAAAATGGAAAAAACAAAATTTTTGCAAAATCAAATTTTGTTTGAGCATTATCTCTTGATACATATAATCCATAAAAAAAATTTGGAGAATTATGTCTTTTTTTTCTTTAGTCCAATCTTTTCTAGTTAAGTTGATTGTTTTTATTATCATATCTCCCGTGATCGGATATGTTGCTTTAGAAATCGTGCAAAATCTGGAAAAAGCTAGAAAGTTGGTGGGGAAGAAAAAATGGATAGCGTTATCTATAGCAGGATTTCTTATTGCTGTTTTACTTGGATGGTTACAATGAGATATTTTGTTGTGGTTATTCTTAGTTTTGTAGGATTAGCCAATGTTGCATTTTCCTTAGAATTGGATGCTTCTACTGTTCTTGAGTATGTTGAACAAGGAAAAACCCAAGAAGTATTGGGCTTATTTTATACGAATGAAAATTTAACTCTAGAAGAACAAAGATATTTTATTTTCTTCCTCCATCATTAAGTCTCGAGCCTACTGTAATAACTCTTCTTCAAAACAAAACGCTATCTTCTTGAATTCAGAAACGTTTGAGCAACTTAATAAATAGATACTAGATCTTAGAAATTCATTTTGTTATACTGATTAGTTAAATCGTCCAGAATGGCAATATGAGCAACTTCAGGAAAAACTATGAGCCAAGAAAAAACATTTCTTATTCGTAACAGTACCGCTGAATTTCTAATCTTCACCGCACAATCGGGCAAAGATGGCATTGAGGTCTGGGTGGCCGAAGAAACAGTCTGGTTGACACAAAAATTAATGAGCATTTGAGCAACTTTTTAGTCAGAAAGAGATCTCTAAAAAAGCAACTATTCGGAATTTCCGAATGGTTCAAAAGGAAGGAAACCGTGAGATCATAAGGAATATTGAATTCTACAACCTTGAGTCTATCATTGCTGTAGGTTCCCGGGTCAATTCGACTCGAGCTATCCAATTCAGACAATGGGCCACAGGCATACTGCGAGATTTTACTATTCGCGGTTATTTACTCGACAAGGACCCCTTAAAAAATGGCGCATTCTTCAACGAAGCATATTTTGATAGCTTGTTTGATAAGCATATTAAATATGTTCTAGAAAACGATAAGAAGTTAATCAAAGACGGCAATAGTGAACTTTCCATTACGAGGAGGGACGAAACAAGAGGATCTACCAAAAAAAATTAGCTCTAAAAGTTAATAGCTTGTAGATTGTTTTAAAAATGGGTGCTCCATTTTTTTATTTTCTTCCTCTATCATGGATTCACTGGCAAATACTATTTTTTTACCACTATGATAGTTTTTTTTCAGTATCTTGGCAGAGTCCTTTAGATCTTCTTTTGTAACAGATATCATTTTTTCTCTAAAACTCTGTCTTGTAGGTTTGTCTCGATGCATCTTTTTCCAAGAGTAGGCAAGGGATGCTCTAGATCCGGGAGATAAAGGAGTGTCTAAATCTTGCATCACCTCAAAGATAGCTTCTTCTACTTGAGAGGATTTAAATTTACCTTTTGCTATTTGATCAATCGCATCATAAAAAATATCAAAAGTATCCACAACATGAGGATCTCTGTAGGAATAAAAATGAAAAGCATGGGTGAGCGGATGATAACTGGCTCCTGATCCATATGCACCACCCTGCTCTCTGATTTTCTTATGTAAATACACATCGGAAATAAGATCAGATAAAATATTCATCGCTCCAGCAAGTGGATGAGTAAAGCCAACACAGGGAATGGCAAATACATTAAAAGCAACAGGGGAGGAGATGGTAAAAGCAGTAGGAGGAATATCTACCTTTGGTAAATCAAAGGATATAGCTTTATAGTCATGAGTAGGTAAGCCTTTAAGGACTTGAAAGAACTCATCTTCTATATCGTTCCTGGTACAAGATAAAACAAGAGAGGGGTGTTGTAAGTGTAATATTTTCTGTTTAATATTATTTAGCTCATAGAGCACATCATCAAGACGTGTATCGATATGTTTTCCAATAGAGCAAATAAAGCGGTAATACTCGATACCGGTTAATGCATTTTTTAATGATCCCAGTTTAGAAAAAGAACTCAATGCATATTTTGTTGCATAAGACATCGCTGCTTTATTCATTCTAGATTGCATATGCGTGTACATTTGTAAAATAAGCTCTTTGATACGATCTTTTTCATC
Organism: Chlamydiales bacterium; assembly: GCA_016213235.1. Taxonomy (GTDB): domain Bacteria; phylum Chlamydiota; class Chlamydiia; order Chlamydiales; family JACRBE01; genus JACRBE01. Next base: position 53,208 of record JACRBE010000013.1, read on the forward strand.
CAGACGAATGTCACACAGGAAATCTCTCATTAATTTTGCTAAATGGACCTGGTTTCTTTTTAAACATTTTCCTTTAATGGAAAACTCAGGATAAAATTCATCAAATATGTTCCCATTGCCATGTAAGGATAGTCCTGTACTTATTCCGCCTGTGTATTGCTGAATAAGTGATAAATTGTCTACATAGCTTCGTTTTTTAGCTCCAAGTTCTGTTAAGATGGAAACAAATAACTGCAGGTAGGGTAGCTGCTTTGTCTCGACATGTCCTAAAGGATAGTTGATATCAACATAGATAAAATCATTGGTAAAACAATCATGATAATAAACATCCAAATCATTTGTTTTTTCATGCAATAGGGAAAAATCTTTTGTTTTTAAGGGGATGTCATTTAGCGTGAGCTTAGGTAAACAATTCATTACCTCTTCACCTTCATCTGTTTCCTGAAATTTTTTGAGTTGCTTTTGCTCTTTAAGGATTTGTTTTTTTTCTTTTTCTGATAAGCGGGTAGAGATTTGTTTTAGTTTTGCTTTTTCTTCTTCTAATTCTCTTTGAGCAAGTGTTTTATCAGGAGAGAAAACAACTTCTAAAAAGTGATTGTTATCTAAGAAATATTGTTTGATTAAACTAGGTAAATAATCTTTATGTTTTAATTTTTCTTTTAGCTGATTGAAAAGAGAATGTAGCTTTAGCCCATCAGAAGGCGATGCTCCATGTTGTTTCATTAAAGCGCAGCGCCAAAATAAATTTAATCCATAAGGATATTGATCCCCATTGATCTCCAGTCTTGAAAGCTCTAACTGATGCAGCGCC
>JACRBE010000015.1 GCA_016213235.1 Chlamydiales bacterium
ATTGCGGAAGATTTTTATAAAAGGATATTTAGAAAAGACGCCTCTTCCAAAGAACTATTGTTCATTTCAAGAATGAGTATTTTTATTATCGCCATATTAGCATATTTCATTGCTGCTTCTAAAAATCAATCCATTTTCAATTTGGTATCCTATGCATGGTTTGGCCTTGGCTCATCTTTTGGACCTCTTTTAATTTTTAGCCTATATTCCAAAACTGTTAATCGCTATGGTGCGTGGGCAGGTATTCTTTCCGGCGGCGGAATTGCTGCTATCTGGCCAGTTATTAATTCTGTATTTTCCATGAATATCCCCACATTGATACCTGCATTTGGTATTAGTTGCTTATCTATTCTTGTTTTTTCAAGAGTATTTCAATATAAGGAGATGGAAAGTTGAAGAAACCTGCTATTTTACTAGTAAATGATGATGGTATTCACGCAAATGGATTATGTTATCTTTACGAGGCAGTAAAAGATCTAGGAGATGTTACTGTTGTTGCTCCTGCAAAGGAACAATCTGGCAAAGGGCTTAGCATCACCATCGATGGTCCTATCAAAGTAGAGGAAATAGCTTGGCAAGATACTACAGCATATCAAGTTTATGGTACGCCTGCTGACTGTGTCAAAATAGCTTTTAGCATACTCAAACATGAGCCAGATTTCATCTTATCTGGTATTAACAAAGGGTGTAATAGTGGTCGTAATGTCCTATATAGTGGAACTGTGGGGGGCGTCATTGAAGGGGTATTTCGTAACATCCCAGGCATTGCTTTTTCTTGTAGAGATTTTCACAATCCAAACTATGCAATATGCCATGATTATATCAGATTGATTTTCCGACATTTTCAGGAAAATAAAATCCCATTAGGCACTCTAATGAATGTGAATTTTCCAAAACATTTAAAAGAAGATGTTAAAGGAATTAGATATGCTACCCAAGGACAAAGCTATTGGATGGAAGATCACCTGCGTTCAGAAGATAATCTACATCACTTTGATGCTATTTGGGTAAATTTTGAAGAGGCACCAACTAGTGATGTCTGTTTATTAAAACAAGGGTATGTGACGGTTTGTCCTATCAAAGTATCCCCATTAACTGATATGGAACATTTTGCTCTTCATCATGAAACTTTTAACGAAAAATATAAGTATCTTTCTTAATCTTCTAGGGCCTTTGTTACTTGAAGATGCTGATCGATCTTATGCAGACCATCTCGCTGCAGCGTTTCCATGATTGCTGGGGCGCCATCTATCTCGTATAATCGGACCATCCAATACTTCAATTTATCAGATAGCTCCTTATCAATAGGAAACTCATCTACAGCGCTTGGTGCAAATTCGTTTGCCTTGATCATCATATCTACTAGTATGTTAATCTGTTTTTTTATTTTAGAAGACTGTTTGAGCAAATCTTCTTTAGTTTCAATAGCGGATAATAGAACAATGAGCCTATTCACTTCTATTTTTGCATCTAATTGAATATCTTCCCTAGAAGTAGGACTACATCCTACAAGACATAGACTAATAAGAAGTATCCAGCCATTTATCACTGGATAGTATTTCTTCAAAACTGACATTTTCAATCGGATATTTCTCCCAGTTACAATCATTAAAATGCCACCACTCTGTTGGAAAAGTAAGGAATTTTTCCTCTAGCATCACGTTTATTAAAAACGAGCGATTTTCAATTGCAGCTCGTGGTCCATCAAAATAGTCTAGATGCGCTCTAGAAGTAAGTTCGTCAAAGTTGCTTGGCATCAGCCATTCTTGCCTTGTTTTTAGATTAATAATCGTTAAATCAACCGCAGCTCCCCTATTGTGTTTGGATCCAACTGTTGGATCTGCAACATAGCGACTATCGTGAATTAAATCCCAAAAACCTTGCGTCACAAAAAAAGGACGATACCCATCAAATACTTTTAACCCAAGTCCCCTTGTTTCTAACTTCTTTTGAACTTTATCTAATTTCTTCGCAATAGAAACACGTAAAAAGCATTTAGGAAGATTGTACCACTTCCTACCTGTGAAATTATTGGTTGTAGCGTATCGAATATCAAGTACAATATTAGGATTCACCTTTTCTAAATCCACAAACTTTTCCATCTCATTCTCAATGTTCTTTTATCTTATTTTTAACAAATGATTCATTTTTTCCAACAAATTGTTATTTTTACAAATTCTTTCAAAATAAATAAAACATGAGATATTTAATCAAAAAAATAATAAAAATTAATTAAACTATTAAAACATATTTATAAAATAGCATTTTCAATTCGCGAGAAGTTGTTTAAAAATCCTTGAGAAAAAAAGATTATTCCGTTTTAATAGTTGTCATGTTTTTAGGGCGTATAGCTCAGTTGGTAGAGCTCCTGTCTTACACACAGGTGGTCATAGGTTCGAGTCCTGTTGCGCCCAACATTTAGTCTCTAATTATGCGGGAGTAGTTCAATCGGTTAGAGCACCAGCCTGTCACGCTGGAAGTTGCGAGTTCGAGTCTCGTCTCCCGCGAAACCTTATATGGAGATTTATGAAAGAAGAAACAAAAGTGATCAAATCTCCCCTTCAATTTGGATTATCTTTTATTGGTCTTTTTTGCGGTGCACTACTTGGTGCATTTGCCATCAGGGTATTTTTTTTACCAAATAATCTAATTGACGGTGGTATTGTTGGTATTTCGTTGATATTTGGTCGTTTATTTGGAGACTATCTAGTATCTATTTTCTTAATCGTTTTTAACCTACCTTTTATTTATCTTGCATATAAGCACTTAAGGAAAACATTTGTTATTCAAATGGCGATTGCTATCGTCTTGTTTGCAGGTTTTTTGTCTTTATGTGAAGGCCTAGCCCCCTTTAATGGTGATTCACTGGAAATCATTGTGATTGGTGGTGCTTTACTCGGTATTGCAGCAGGACTTATCATCCGATTTGGTGGTTGTACAGATGGCTCTGAAATTTTAGCCATTTTGATTAATCGCAAATTTGGATTTACCGTAGGCCAGGTGATTTTATTCATTAACGTATTCGTATTTGGGGCCTATGGATTTATCTTTTTGGACTGGCATATCGCTCTAAAATCATTAATGGCCTATATCGTAGCTGTCAAAATGATGGACCTTGTGATTACAGGGCTTGATGAGTTAAAATCCGTTACTATCATTACTAACAATCCTAAAATACTCTCAGAAGCAATTACAAAAGAACTAGGACTTGGCCTTACTGTCATGTATGGACGTGGAGGATACTCTGGAGAAGAGAGAGAAATCTTATTTGTAATTGTAGAAAGGCTAGATTTAGCCGATTTAAAAGAGCTGGTACAAAGAAAAGATCCTACTGCGTTTGTAGCAATTGAGAATTTACATGAAGTGGTATATGGCAAATCGACCAGACCAAGACCCAAAAAAAAGAGATTAAAGCTAACCCATTAGCTTCTTGGTACAGGTGTAATTAAATGAAGAAACAAACTGCAAGCAGCTAAAAACCAACCCCTACAGCGCAACAAACTGTAAGACACTAACAATTAATTGGTTAATGACATGCAAGGGTATTGTTTGGTATAAAAAGACGTTTTTTTTCTTTTAATACGATTTTGCTTAGGTATTCCCCATAAGAACTGGCTTTCAGTTTATCTGCTAGGGCGCTAATAGCATCAAGGGTAATCCAGCCCTGGTTATAAGCTATTTCCTCTATGGAGGCAATTTGTATGCCCTGTCTATCTTGAATGGTTTGAACAAAAGAAGCTGCCTGATGGAGAGCTTCGTGGGTACCCATATCAAGCCATGCAAAACCACTATCAAAGAGGGTAACATCTAGTTTTCCTTTATCTAGATAAATCTGGTTTAAATCGGTTATTTCCAGTTCTTTTCTGTTAGATGGTTTTAGCTGTTTAGCATAAGAAACTGCATTATTATCATAAAAATAAAGACCGGTAACAGCATAATCCGATGGAGGATCTTTCGGCTTTTCAATAATTGCTTTTGGTCTGTTTTGCTCATCAAAGTCAATTACCCCATATCGAGAAGGATTTTTAATTTTATAACCAAAAACAGCAGCTCCTTCAAATCTCTCTTTTGTCTCTAGCAACAGAGTAGCGAGGTTATATCCATAAAAAATATTATCACCCAAAATGAGTGCTACATTGGAATTGGCAATAAATGTTTCTGCGATAATTAATGATTGAGCAATACCCTCTGGTTTTGGCTGGATTAGATAGATAATGTTAATGCCAAGTGAAGATCCATCACCTAAAACATGCTCAAAACGGGGAAGATCCTCTTTTGTAGAAATAATACAGATTTCCCTAATGCCAATACTCATTAAAATAGAGAGAGGATAATAAATCATTGGCTTATCATACACAGGCAATAATTGCTTGGTGATGGCAAGCGTAAGAGGATAAAGCCTAGAACCGCTCCCCCCTGCTAAGATAATACCTTTCATAGGGAGAAATCACAGCCTTCTTCTATTAAACTATCGATATAAGTAATAGGATAATCTCCGGAGAGGAACCTCTCATTTTGCAACATAAAAAGATGAAATCCAATGGTTGATTCAATACCACCAATATGAAATTCTCTAAGAGCTCTTTTTGCCTTTGCTACTGCATCCGTGCGATCATTGCCTTTGATAATGAGTTTTGCAAACATCGAATCATAATGAGGCGGAATGGTATAGCCTGCATATGCTGCAGTATCAATACGCACATCGGGACCTCCCGGTGGCACAAAATATTCTAACTTCCCGGGACACGGAGCAAAATTAGCTTTAGGATTCTCTGCATTGATTCTAAATTGAAAAACGTGGCCTTTCATTTGAATGTCGCTTTGTTTCAAGGTTAGTTTTTCCCCTTGAGCTGCCTTGATTTGCTCTTTTACAAGGTCAATACCTGTTATCTCTTCTGTGATCGTATGCTCTACTTGAATACGAGTATTTACTTCCATGAAGTAAAAATTGTTTTTTTCATCTAATAAAAACTCAACGGTTCCTACCGTATGATACCCAGCTGCTTTTACAATATTGATAGCCGCTTCCCCTAATTTCTTTCGCAAAGCCGGTGTTAGTCTTGGGGATGGTGTCTCTTCAATGAGTTTTTGTCTTCTTCTTTGTATCGTGCAATCTCTTTCTCCAAGATAAACATAATTACCATGTTTATCACCTAAAATCTGTATTTCCACATGTCTTGGATTAACAATCATTTTTTCCAAATAAACATCTGGTGAATTAAATGAATTCTCCCCTTCTGCGCGAGCGGCCATAAATTTTCTTAAAAAATCATCTTCTCCATCAGCAATACGAATCCCTTTTCCACCACCACCATGTGCCGCTTTAATAAAAACGGGAAATCCTATTTTCTTAGCGACTTCTAAAGCTTTTTCTGGATCATCAATTACCCCATCCGATCCCGGAATGATGGGGACTTTTACTTTTTTAGCAATTGTCTTTGCCTGTACTTTATCTCCAAGAAGTTCAATTGTTTGATGCGATGGTCCAATGAATGTAAGTCCACAACTTTCACAAATAGAGGCAAAATTTGCATTTTCACTCAAATAACCATATCCGGGATGAACGGCATCAGCTCCCGTGATTTCTGCTGCTGCTAAAATATTGGATATTTTTAAATAGGATTCTGTAGATGGAGCATTGCCAATACAGATTGCCTCATCTGCATTAAGCACATGCAGACTCTCTGCGTCTGCTGTAGAATATACCGCTACGGTTAATAATCCGAGGTCATGGCATGCTCGAATAACTCTTACAGCAATTTCACCACGGTTTGCAATAAGAACTTTTTTTATCATTTCTTATCCTTATTCAATACGAAACAGTTTTGTTCCAAATTCAACAGCCTGGCTATTTTCTATACATATCTCTTTAACAACACCAGCCATGCCCGCTTTTACTTCATTCATCACTTTCATTGCTTCCACAATACAAACAATCGTGTTCTTATCGACTTTATCACCTACTTTAACAAAGGGAGGCTGTCCTGGACCAGAAAATCGATAAAATGTTCCTACCATGGGAGAGTGAATATATTTGCTTTTATCTTCTCCCTTTTTCTCTTCTGCAGATTTTGCACTATCTGGAGCAGATAATACAACATGCGGATGAGCTGGCATTGCTTGCATGGCTGCAGCATGTTTGGCAGCAAGTGATATTTCAGAGTAATCGGTTTCTTTTTCCAAAGAAATTTCAAAGCCATTTTTTTCTTTTATCGAAATTTTTTTTAACTTCGATTTTTCCAGCAGCGTAATTAACTCTTTTACTTGTTTTAAATCCATGTATTCCCCTCTTATACCCGTTGAACAAATTCACTGGTGTTTGTATCTACTTTCACTACATCACCCGATTCTATAAACATGGGCACTTCTATTTTAGCCCCAGTTTCTAAAATCGCAATTTTACTAGAACCGGATACAGAAGAATTTGGATCTATATCTTCTGTTTTCACAATCATAAGTTCTAAAAATTGTGGTAGCTCTATAGAGAAAATAGTATCTCCATAAAACATCGCTTTGACTTCTGTTCCCTCTTTCAAAAAGTTTATTCTATCTTCGATAATTGCCTGCTTTATTGGGACTTGATCTAGTGTAGTAATATCTAAAAACACATGAAATCTGCCATCAAGATATAAATACTCTAATTGCCTTTCTGAAAGCTTGACATCTTCTACTTCTTGATCAAGCATGAAGTTTTTTTCAACCACTTCCTCTGTCATCAGGTTTTTCAGCTTTGTCTTAATAAAGGGGACACCTTTGGCCATCGACACTTTGACAGAAGATTCTACACGATAAATTTCATTATCTATAGAGATGGTAATGCCCGGTGAAATTTGTGAACTTTTTATCATATGTTTCCTAAATCGTTCTTATTTTGAATTATTTTTAATACATCAACTAACTCAGAAAGAGAGAAAATAGTGTAATCGACATCCATGTGATGAGTGGATTGAAGAACTCCTCTTCCTTGTTTAATGTGAATGGTATTCATCCCAAGTATTTTTGCAGGAGATAAATCTTGTTGTATACGATCTCCACAAACAACTATATCCTTTGGATGATATTGAAAATCTTTTAAAAATTCTTGGTAATATTTTCCTTTTTCTTCACTTTTACACACAATAATACGACTAAAGAGCTGTTCGGAAATTTGAGCAAGTCGAAGTTTTAATAGTTGGTATTGTTTTTCTCCGGCAGTTACCAGTCCTATGGAATGCTCAGAAGAGATTCGCTGCAGCATTTCATTTGCTCCATCTACTTCTATCTTTATCTCTGCTAAGTCAGATTTTTCCAGTTCCCTTATTGCAATAGGGAAAAAAATCATATCTATTTCATTTAACTCTAAAAATTCCTGTATGGCAGAGCGGCTATTTTTTGCTCCCGCATTAATGGTAAGCAACTCTGTTAATGCCCCTTGCTTATTTTTTAACACAAGACCTTCTCTTATCATGGCATCCATGACTTGTTCGAGCTTTATGGGTAAAATGACACCTGACGTGTCAACTAACGTATCATCCAAATCAAATATTACTAACAATTTTCATCAACTCTTGTGCTAATTTATCTGAATCATGCCGAATAAGGCTTCTTTTCATTAAATCTTGCGTATCTCTTTCTTGTATCTCGCCTAATAAAGGCGCTTCTATTACTCGATTATCATGCATATCATTTTCGACTAAATCCCCTTCATTAGCATATCTTTCTACCAGTTCTTGAGAAGGTTTTTGGTTGTTGACAAGTACATAATCAAAACAATCCCTTCCAACAAAAGAACTGATTTCTTTTAGTTGTTCACTAACAGTAAAATTGCTTGTTTGCCCTTTGCGGTTCATTAAGTTTACAACAAATATTTTTTTTGCCGGGCTATTTAATATCGCACTTGGCATGCCCTCTACAAGGAAATTTGGTATAATCGAGGTATAAAGTCCACCGGGGCTGATAATAATGGCATCTGCATGCATAATCTCGCTTACAGCATGAGGATTTACCATAGGTATAGGGTCTAAATAGATGGAACAATACCCCTGATCTATTTTTTCTGATAGATATATTTCCTTTTCACCATCCAGGAGCGTTCTATCGCTCAGTATCATTTTTAATCGAACAGGATGTGTCGTAACAGGGATGACTTTACCCTTGATATATAAAATCTTTCCCACTTCTTCTACAGCTTTTTCAAAACTTCCTGTTACTTTTTCTAAGGCAGAAAGAAGTAGATTACCAAAACTATGTCCTCCAAGCCCTCCATTTTCAAAACGATAATTCATCAAAGTTCTCATTAACCTAGAAGAATTAGAAAGAGCCACTAAACATTGCCGAACATCGCCTGGAGGCAAGACGCCAAGCTCATCTCTTAAAATACCAGTACTTCCTCCATTATCTGCCATGGAAACAATCGCTGACAATTCTACATCGTATTTCCTAAGGCCCTGAAGGGTGGTAAAATTACCAGTACCCCCACCGATAACAACTATTTTTTTCATAAATTTCTTAAACTACTTATTTTAGATGCCATATTCCCATTAAATAAATATGTACCAGAAACAAGCACATTAGCGCCTGACTCCACACAACGCTTAGCTGTTTCCAAATTAATACCGCCATCGACTTGAATATCAAATGGAGGGAGCGATTTTTGCTCTTTTGTTGCTGCATGTTTCTCTAAAATGAGCCCATTTTTTTTCACTTGCAGTCGATTACAAACATCTCTTAATATACTAATTTTTTCGAGTACTTTTGGTATAAAAGACTGGCCTCCGAATCCAGGATTTACAGTCATCAGTAGAATCATATCACACTTATCAAGATAATTCATTACCATTGCAAGCGATGTTTCAGGAGAGAGTGCAAGGCCTACTTTTTTACCACATCTACGGATAAAGGCTATTATTTCTTCTACATCTTCTGTTGATTCCAGGTGAAAAGTAATTTGATCCGCACCATTTGCAATGAGTTCTTCGATATACTGGAAAGGGTGATATACCATAATATGTACGTCCAAAAACAAGTTGGTTGCTTTATTTACCGCTCCGAGTGCTTTTGGTCCTAATGTGATATTGGGAACAAAATGTCCATCCATGATATCAAAATGAAGGGCATCAGCTCCTGCATCTTCTATTCGTTTTGCTTCATCTGCAAGTTTTCCAAAATCTGCCGCAAAAATGGAGGGTTCTATCTTCAAATATTTATGATCAAATGTTGTATTTCTTTTTTCCATAACAAACTATTACCTACTGCCTTCGAAAAGAGTATACCTAAGTAAGGGAAATTATAACATATCTAGGTGCATTTTCAATTCATTTAGTTCTATAAAATCACGCTTTATCAACACCCCGTAAACATATTTTTGCATATGTTGCAACGCAATGGATAAGTATTGATGGGAAGCGATATTCATTTTAGCAACTAATTGTAAATTTTTTTCATATAATTTTTTATCAGAAAAAACACCAATACCCATCCAAGTATATTCTAAATTTTCCTCTATCCAATCTTGCTGAGTCGCAAAAATGTTGTTACAAGCTTTTTTAAATAAAGCAAAGAAAGCAATTAAAATGGAGGTATCCCAAACAGCAATATATTCTCTTTGTTTGATAGAAATAAAAAATTTCTCTAATAACTCTATGGTACGCTGGTCTACATCTATTAAATTTTTTATTTCTGCCAATTTTTCCATTTGTTTTTCTATCATGCCACCATTAAAATCACGAAAAGCTCCTATTATATTTTTTATTTCATAAGCAACTTTCTTCCTTGCTTCATAGTAATCGATGAGTTGCTCTTTTGACCCATCTCCTACCACATATCCTTTCAAAATAACGCCTTCTTTAGGATATTTTTTACGAATCATACCTATTGTTTTTGTCTTTTCTAACTGTAAATAAACGCCTTCTTGTGTTGTTATTTTATCTATTTGTTTAAGAAAACCAACATCAAGGCAAGCAATTAAAACAGAAAACTCCCATTTATCTTTTATCTTCTGTTCGTACGATATCATTACCTGTGGTAAATCTTTGCGATATCTTAGTTGCGATCCGAGGATGATCATGTTTTTATATAATTCTTCTTCATTTCTAGGGATAAGTAGTGGTTTAACAAACTGATGTATCGATTTTTGTATAGAAATAGGTAATAGTTCCTCTAAAAAATCAAGGTCTCGTTTAGAAAAGGGTTCCCGCTCGCTTTTTTCTAATTCAACATATAAATAGGTAACATCTTTTGCAGGCATTTGCTTTATAAAAAATGATTCTTCCAATAAACGTATAGATGGGAAATAGGCGCTTAGGAATTGAAACATCTCTTTTTTCTCAAAAACATCAATGTCAGATAGAGCCTTGAAACAGATACTAATGCAAGCAATATCCTTTAGGCCAAAAAGATCTTGTATTGCCGTTTTTTTTATCCTCATATTAGCAAATTTATGTTGATCAAATGACTTTTCCAGAAAATAAAGAGACAACACAACTCTTGAAAGATGTTTTTCTGAGCGAATAGCTTTAAAACTTTCGGAAAAAGACAAAAAAACAGACTGCATAAAAGGGATGATATCGTAATCAATAAAGCTACTAAATCGGCTTAAGTAATAAAAAATTCTTTCCTGCATATGCAAAAACTTTTCTTCACTATTCATGCCTTTTATCTCTAAAATTTTAGAGGCTTGATAGTATGAAGAGAGTCCCAGGCACATTTCTTCTTCAAACAATTCCATATTATCTATAATCTGAGAAGATAAAGAAGGAGGCAAGCAAAACCCCACATCCAATAGGGAATAAGAATCTTGATCATAGTCAAAGTCACTAACCATAAAATGGGAAAAAGAGACCATATATCCAGGAATAGCCCATTTACGTAGCATTTCGTAGCAAAACTTCACGGTGTGATCATGTTTATAAGCAATAATAACAACTTGAAATTCTTCTTTCTCTCCTATTTTTCTCATGATAAAAGCTGGCACCTGCAACTCTTCTAACGATGCATTTTTTTTGATAGAAAAAACCTCTTCCAACAAATCATACCCTATCTGCGCATACCTGATATTATGAAAAACAATGGGGGAATTTTTCTCTAATTCTTTAAGCATATTCATATACTTTTGGCATTTTTTTAGCCTGATCAGAAACTATTATTGTTCCTACTTTTAATGGTTCTTTAAAAGAAAAAATTTCAAGTGGTATTTCATTTGTCTCAGCTAAAATAACAGCTCTTGGATGTAAAATTTTTTTTTCATTTTTTTCTAAAATAGACATAAGCTGCTCATAGCTTAGTTGTTCATTGATCTTGGATAATGCATTTTTTTTTGGGTCTTCATCATAAATCCCTTTAACATCTTTATAAAATTCTACTTTTTTAGCTTCTAAGGCAATAGCAAGGGCTACAGCGGTTGTGTCAGACCCTCCCCTACCAAGTGTTGTAATCTCCTTATTTACACTTACCCCTTGAAATCCAGCCACAATCACCACAGAATACTCACGAAGAGCCTCTTGAATACGATAGGGTTTTACATCAACAATCCTTGCATCTGCATGATTTTGACAGGTAATAATACCCGACTGACTCCCTGTGAAGCTAATAGCCGTAACATGTTCCTCATAAAGAGCCATGGCAAGCAATGCCATGCTGATTCTCTCTCCTACAGAGACTAGCATATCCTGTTCTCGTTTAGGTGGATTTACTGATATTTTTTTAGCAATTTTCAATAAATGATCTGTCATTTTCCCCATGGCACTGACAACAACAATAATTTGTTCATGCTCCGCTAATTTATGTTTAATTAAGGTAGCAACATGCTTGATGGGATCTATATTAGAGAGGGATGCACCCCCGAATTTCATGACAATTAAATTTTTCATAGGCACTATTATTCATTTAACTGGAAAATTTTTCGATATTTTTGATGACAATCACCTTTTTATCACACCTTCCGATTATACTTTTAATTTATTTTTTACCTTTTCTTGTTTTCATTTTTCCAAAAGCGTTTGGTTAGTGTTGATTTTATTTTTTACTCTCTGTTAAACTTTTTGCAATATTCAGAAAGATAAGGAGACCCATTTCAATGTCCAAACAACTAGGTTATGACTGGAGCGACAACAAAGTAATTGATGATATCGACTTCAGCGAAGAAGATGCAAAACAATTTAAACAGCTTCTAAATAAAAAAGAAGAGACTGCCTGTGAAGGATCGATTGCATCTATGCACAGCGGTGAAATTCTTAAAGGAATTATTGTAGAAGTAACAAAAGATTTCGTTGTTGTCGATGTAGGACTTAAATCAGAAGGATTAATTCCAATTAATGAATTTAGTGATCCAAAAGAGATAACATTAAATAGCGAAATAGAAGTTTATCTAGACCAAACAGAAGGGTCTGATGGACAAATCGTACTGTCTCGTGAAAAAGCAAGAAAACAAAGACAATGGGAATACATTGTCAATCATTGTGAAGAAGGCTCTATTATTCGAGGAAAAGTTATCCGTAAAGTCAAAGGCGGCTTAATGGTAGATATTGGAATGGAAGCATTCCTACCAGGATCGCAAATCGACAACAAACGAATTAAAAACATCGATGAGTTCTTAGACCAAGAGTTTGATTTTAAAATACTTAAGATCAATATCGAGAGAAAGAATATTGTTGTTTCAAGAAGAGAACTTCTCGAAGAAGAAAGAGTATCTAAAAAAGCAGAATTGCTCGATGACATCAAAGAGGGAGCTGTTAGAAAAGGTCTTGTAAAAAACATTACAGACTTTGGCGTATTCCTTGATTTAGATGGTATAGATGGGCTACTTCATATTACTGATATGACTTGGAAGAGAATCAAACATCCTTCCGAGATGGTATCTTTAGGTGACGAACTTGAAGTGATGATTCTTCATATTGATAAAGACAAGGGACGTGTTGCTCTTGGCTTAAAGCAAAAAGAAGAGAACCCATGGGAAGTTATCGAGAAAAAATACCCACAAGGAACAAAAGTTAAAGGAAAAATTGTTAATCTTGTCCCTTATGGAGCATTTATTGAAATTGAGCCAGGAATTGAAGGACTCATTCACGTTTCTGAAATGTCTTGGGTAAAAAACATTACAGACCCAGCCCAAGTAGTAAATAAGGGCGATGAGGTAGAAGCAATTATCCTTTCTATCCAAAAGGAAGAGGGAAAAGTGTCGCTTGGTATTAAGCAACTGGAAAAAAATCCTTGGGATAATGTGGATGAAAAGTATCCTATTGGGAAAAATGTAAAAGTAGAAATCAGAAACCTTACAAACTATGGTGCTTTTGTTGAATTAGAGCCAGGTGTGGATGGATTGATTCATATTTCTGATCTTAGCTGGATTAAAAAAGTATCTCATCCATCCGAAGTGTTGAAAAAAGGTGACATGGTAGATGCTATTGTTCTTTCCGTAGATAAAGAGAGCAAAAAGATAACTCTTGGAGTGAAGCAATTAAGCACCAATCCATGGGAATCTATTGAAAAAACGATGCCTGTAGGAAGCGTTGTTCATGGCAAAGTAACAAAGATTACAGCATTTGGCGCATTTATTGAGCTAGATAATGGCATTGAAGGACTTGTTCATGTCACAGAACTTTCTGACCAATCATTTGAAAAAGTAGAAGATGTTGTCTCTATTGGTACTAGTGTAACAGCGAAAGTTGTTAAATTGGATCCTGAACATAAAAAGATTTCCTTATCTATTAAGGACTATCTTGTTGAAAGAAACCAGGTCAATCGAGATGATATCGTTGTAAGTAAACCTCGCGATGAGAAAAAGAAAAAATCCCGTGATGAGGAAAAGAAAAAAACTCGTGATGAGGAAGAAGAACAATAACGATTTAACATCGATTAAAGCCGGGAGAATTAGATTTGCAGAAGTTATCTGTGAGGTTCTTCCCGGCTTGAATTATTAGTTGTTAAAGGAAAAAAAGGTGTCATGAATAAAGATTTATTAGCCATTTTTGAGTATCTTGAAAGAGAGAAAGGGATCAAAAGAGAAATTGTTGTAAAAGCAATTGAAGATGCTCTTCGTATCGCTGCAAGAAAAAGCATAAAGCATGTAGGTGATATCAATGTCTCTATTAATTCAAAAACAGGGGATATTGAAGCTACCACAGAAAAGGAAATTGTAGAAAACGTAGAATATCCTGAAGAAGAGATCAGCTTGGAATCTGCCAGGGAACTAGATCCTGACTGTGAAATCGGGCAATGGATTCAGGTAGAAGTCAATCCGGAAGAACTTGGAAGAATTGCAGCACAGACCGCAAAACAGGTGATTACACAAAAACTACGTGGAGCAGAAAGAGACGTTATTTACGAAGAATATCGTCATCGGATTCATGAAATTGTTTCAGGTACTGTAAAAAAGGTTACAAAAGGGAATACTCTTATTGTAGACCTTGGGAAAGTACAAGGTGTATTACCTGGAAAATTTTATCCTATTACAGAGAAGTATGGTGTTGGTGATAAAGTGCAAGCCATGATTTTCGAGGTAAGAGATACGGAGAATGGTGGAGCAGAAGTAATACTGACTAGGTCTCATCCAGAAATTGTAAAACAGCTATTTCTCCAGGAAGTCCCTGAATGTAGCGATGGATTGATCAACATTGTTAAAATTGTACGTGAAGCTGGATATCGGACCAAAATGCTCGTTACAACAAATGATGCTAAAATAGATCCCGTTGGGGCATGTGTTGGAGTAAGAGGAACTAGGGTAAAAAACATTATAAAAGAATTAAATAACGAAAAAATCGATATTCTTCCTTATTCTGATGACTTACAAGACTTATTAACAAATATCTTATCACCTGTTGTACCTAAAAAGATGGATGTAGATGATAATGATACTATTATTCTAGTGGTTGCAGACGAAGACTATCCTACTGTTTTAGGTAAAAAAGGATGCAATGCAAGATTAATTGCAGAATTAATTGAGCATGAAGTGAAAGTATATAAGCAAAGTGAATATGGAAAACAAGAGCTTTTTGAGCGCAAACAAATAGCATTAATGGAAGATCCTACTTTAGATGAAGTGTTATCTATCGAAGGTGTGAACCCATTAATTTTAGATAGTATTACTACTGCAGGTTATGACACTCCAAGAAAGATACTCACTGCAGACATTAAAACTATTTCTGAAGAAACAAAACTTAGCGAAGAAAAGATTGGGAATATCGTCCAATTAGTAAAAAATAAAGTTCGCGCTAGCAATAAAGCGGAATAAGAAAATAAAGGTGTAGGTTTGGCAAAAAACTTAAAAATCAAAGTAAAAAATACGCAATTTGCAGAAGCTTTGAAGTTAAACAAGAAAAAAACAACAGAACAAGAAGAGCCTATTAAGGCTAAAGAAGATGTTGCTTCTTCGCAACTAAAAAAAGCGCCTGTTAAAGCAACAGCAGAACCTACACTGATGAAGAGAAAAGCTGTTTCCAAACCATCTTTAGAAACATCTTTACCAGAAAAGGTAGTAGCACAAGAAGAAGATAATGCTTTTCATGCAATAGACGGCGTAGAGCAAAGGCAAGAAGCACAGGTTCTTGAAAAGATAGAAGAAAAAGCTCCTATCTTTTCTGATCAAGCCTCTTCTTCTAGTGCAATAACAGAAGAAAAATTTGATGAAATCAAGGTAGAAAGCGAAGAAGAAAAAACAAAGATTGGCACTGTTAGACCAGGTACAGAGAAAAAAATTGAGACTGAAGAAAGAAAGCCAAAGCCGGTGCCAAAAAGTCTTGATGAATTGTTTGAAGAAGAGAAGGCAGAGGCTCTCAAAAAGAAAAAAGATAAGGAAGTCGGAGCAAAAGCATTTGTTCCCAAAGCACCCAAAAAGGGATTTAGCAATGAGTCTAGCTTTGATTCAAGAGCAAGACAAGGGTTAGAGGGAGATGATGAGGGTGCTTGGAAAAGAAAACGATTCAGACCAAAGCAACACAAGGCAATGGAAGTAGCACCAATCATTCGTCCTACAGAATTAAGTGTTAAGATACCTATTACAATTAAAGATCTAGCCCAGGCAATGAAAATAAAAGCCGCAGATTTGATAGGAAAACTTTTTCTTCAAGGACTTGTTGTTACCATTAATGATTATCTTGATGATGAAACAATAGTGCAATTACTTGGTCATGATTTTGGATGTGCAATTACCATTGACACTTCAGAAGAGACTCGTTTGAATATTACAGATAAAACCGTTCGTGAAGAAATAGCAGAAGATATTCCAAGTCACCTAATCCATAGAGCTCCTGTTGTTGCGTTCATGGGACATGTTGACCATGGTAAAACATCCTTAATAGATGCAATTAGAAAAAGTAATCGTGTAGCTCAGGAAGCTGGAGCTATTACACAACATATTGGCGCATTCAGATGTAAAACAACTCACGGGTTTTTGACTATTTTGGATACCCCTGGTCACGAGGCCTTTTCTTCTATGAGAACAAGAGGTAGTGGAGTTACAGATATTGTTGTATTAGTTATAGCCGGTGATGAAGGGATTAAACCTCAAACAGATGAGGCAATTGCTCATGCACAGGCAGCTGGAGCTCCTATTGTTGTTGCAATTAATAAGTGTGACAAACCAAGCTTTAATGCAGAAGAGGTATATCGTCAGCTGGCCGATCGTAATTTATTGCCGGAGGTTTGGGGCGGTAGTATTATTACAGTAAATTGTTCTGCAGTAACAAAGCAAGGGTTAACAGAGTTACTTGAACTGGTGAGTTTACAATCAGAAATTTTAGAGCTAAAGGCAAATCCTAACAAGCGTGCTCGTGGAGCGGTATTAGAATCAGAGCTAAAAAAAGGTCTTGGTATTACAGCTACCTTATTAATACAAAACGGTAGTCTTAAAGTAGGTGATGCACTAGTGATTGGTCATGTATATGGCAAAGTAAAAACGATACACGATGAACATGGGAAAAGCTTGCAAGAAGCAGAACCTTCTGTCCCTGTAAAAATCACAGGGCTTTCTGACTTACCAAAAGCAGGGCACGAATTTATTGTTGTAGACAATGAAAAAGAAGCAAAAGCGCTTTGTTTTGATAGAAGAGCAGGTCATGAGAGGGAACTATTAAAGAAATCTGGAAGATCTCTAGAAAATCTATTAGAACAAAATGCAGAGTTTTTACAGAGAAAAGAATTAAAGATCATTTTAAAGGCTGACGTACAAGGGTCATTAGAAGCGATTAAACAATCATTGAAAAAGATTGTTTCAACAAAAGTAGACATTAATATTATTTCTTCTGCTGTAGGAGAGATCTCTGAGTCCGATGTAGAGCTAGCATCCATATCCAATGCGATTATCATTGGCTTCCATACACAAGTGGAAAGCCATGCAGATAGTTTCATTAAACAAAATGGAATAAAAGTAAAGATGTTCGATGTCATCTATCATCTGATTGATGATGTAAAAAAAGAGATGATTTTGCTGCTAGACAAGATCAGACAGGAAAATCATGTAGCAACTGCAGAAGTGAGAGCTACATTTAAAGCCTCTACACTTGGGGTAATTGCCGGATGCACTGTAACCGATGGTATAATCAAGCGTAATCATTTTGTCAAAGTCTTTAGAGGTGATGAGGTTATTTATCAGGGCAATATTGCTTCATTAAAACGGGTACAAGATGATGTAAAAGAGGTCGCAAAAGGATTAGAGTGTGGTATTGTGCTTCAGAACTTTGGAAAAATACAAGTTGGGGACCTCATTAAAGCGTATGAAATTACTTATTTAACAGCAGAGTTATAATGACAAGACGCGTAGAAAGATTAAATTCTTTATTAAAAGAAGTATTATCTGATGTAATTAAAAAGAGTGTGAGAAACCCAGAGGTTTCTCCCCTTTTTACTATTACTAAAGTAAATATTTCAAAAGATTTAAGGCATGCAAAAGTGTATGTCAGTGTAATTGGATCTTTGGAAGAAAAGACAAAAACAATACAGGCTCTGCACACAGCTTCTGGTTATATTGGCGTACTTGCATCCAAGCTAATAAAAATTAGATATTTTCCAGCACTTACATTTAAATTAGATACATCCATCGATCATCATCTTCGTATAGAGGAATTGCTAAGAGACATTGAAGAAGAAAAAGCAACCAGATCAGAAAACTCTCAAGAATAACTTTTTTAATGATGAATCATTTGCATGAAGGTATTTTACTATTAGACAAGCCAGAAGGCATTTCGTCTTTTTTTCTTGTTAAGGTCCTAAGAAAAATCACAAGTGTTAAGAAAATTGGGCATGCGGGCACCTTAGATCCATTTGCAACGGGTCTGATGATTATGCTTGTTGGTAAAAACTATACGAAGAAGTCAGATGAATTCTTAAACCAGGAAAAGGAGTATGAAACTACCCTATTTCTTGGCGCAGCAACCGATAGCTTTGATAAAACAGGCATTGTCACGCATACCTCTTCTTATATTCCCTCTTTAGAAGAAATTACCTTAGCTATTGATCATTTTCAAGGTGAATGCGAGCAAACACCACCTATGTTTTCTGCTAAGAAAGTAAATGGAAAAAAACTGTATGAGCTTGCAAGACAGGGTATTGAGATAGAAAGAAAAAAACAGAGTGTTTTTCTCATCACTACCTTCATTAGTTATGAATATCCTTATCTAAAGCTGCATATACGGTGTTCTAAAGGGACCTATATACGCTCTATTGGTCATGATTTAGGGATCAAATTAAATACTTATGCACATTTAACAGACTTAAGAAGAACCAAATCGGGTATCTATTCTATACAAGAGAGTTTTTCTATTGCAGAGCTTAAATCCAACCAGTTTGTTTATCAACAAGATAAGTGATCGTCAACTAAAATGGTTTTTTACAACTCTATAATAATATTAGATGTGATTTTCTTTTTAAATATCAATTATTTACATTGCATTTATTTTTAATTATATTATAAAATCTCTAAATAGAGAGGTGAAAAAAACCAAATGATAGTAACTCCTGCAAATCAGCCACTATGTGATGCACTCACTTTTTGGAATGATAACAAATTATTGGCAAGAAAACTTGTAGTAGACCCTTTTCCTCCTAAAAATGGGAGAGGAAGCCTGTGGAAGGGAGATTTCATAGATCCTTCAAAAATCGCTCTATTAAATCTTATAGTAATGCCGATGGCAGCTATAGAAACAATCTCTCGAATTGCTATCAGTATTTTATGCTTTCCTTTAGTGTTTATAAAACCGGATACTTTTTTAAAAGAATTCATTTATACCCCTATTGTAGGAATATGGGATGTGACATTAATCGCTCCCTTATGTGTTGTTCTATTTACTGCCGTTACAGTAGTAAGGATATTTAATAACTAACTATATACATCGCCAATTCCAAGTTGTGATTGTCACTGTTAAATGCAAACCTCGCGATATTAGTGATTTTTCTTAGAAAGACTTCTACTTAAAAGCAAATATTTTTTCACTGCAAGATAAGCATTTAATTGCTATCATGATCCAAAAAATAAAGGATTTATTATGTCTGGACTCTCTTGTGGGATTGTAAGTCTTCCTAATGTTGGCAAATCGACTCTGTTCAATGCATTAACCAGA
>JACRBE010000016.1 GCA_016213235.1 Chlamydiales bacterium
AAATATACTTATGATCTAAATGGCGGAAGACGTGCAATAGAGATCGGGAAACTGGGGACACTTTGTTCTCAATTTTATTTTCTCGTCATAGAAGATCAGGAGATTGGACTCTACGATGCAAATGGAAATCTTATCCAGCTTAGAGTTCCGGGTGCTGCACCATATGAAGATATGGTTCAGCCGATTGCTATTGAAACTCCGGATGCCACATATGCTCCGATACTTAGTTATTCAGGTAATATATTGAAACTTGTGGATACTACCACAAAGGAAATAATCTCCTTTGATAAACTTGATCCCTTCGCGCAAAACATGATGGAATATGCTATATCGAATCCGATTACTCCATGGATTTACGCAGCTAAACACTGCGATTCCGAGTCAGGACTTATTTACTTTGGCTCCAGATATTATGATTCTGATACCAGAAGATGGATTACGCTCGATCCTCTAGGACGCGTGCAGGTTGCAAACCTGTACAATTATGTGATGAATAATCCCTTGCTGCTAATTGATGAGGATGGAGAGTCTTTTGCACTAGCTATTCCTGTTTTGAAATGGGGAGCAAAAAAGATAGCTATCAGTTTCATCCCCGGCATAGGACAAGCTTTAACTTTAATTAGTGGAGCGATGGCACTCTATGAAAGTGCAAAGATCGGTTATCAGCTTTATAACAAATGGAAAGATGAAAAAACAGATCCTCCTTATGATGGAGAAAAATTAGGTGAGGATCCTTCAAAATGTCCCGGAGAGGGATTTGAATGGAAAGAAAAAGGCTCTCCAAGCAGCGGAAAAGGTGCTTGGTTTAATAAAAGAAAAGAACAATTTCTTCATCCTGATTTTAATCATCCGGGAGACGTGAAACCTCATTGGGATTATAATGGCCCTGAAGGAGAAGCTCAGTTGTTTTTAGATGGTACATGGAGTCCGAAACCATGAGTGCTTTAAGACCTTTAAAAAAGTATATAGTAGAGGGAAATCAGCAGGTAATTGCATATTTTAAAGACAAAATAGAAGGAGAGACTGCCTTTTCTAAAGCTCTTCTTTCTTCAATTAATTTTGATCAGGGGCAATTTTTTACTCTACTACCTGAAAATGCGGATTTGCATTTTCTTTATCAATTGCAATCAACTCAGATCTTACCTCAGGATCTAGTAGGTGAGATATATATTGAAAGCTTGGCACAAACTTTTTGTGGAAGATGGGTTAATTCTATGGAAGAAGAAATCGTTGATTATTTAGATCAATATATAAAAAAACACCCATCTTTATTTTATCTTTTTGATGATGTGCTTCGAGACTATCCTAATGACATACCTAAAGAACTAATAAATCATGTAAGAAGTCACAATCAAGAGATCTATTATGTAGTTAATGAGACAACCTCAAATAAAGAAACCATAAAAAGAATCATATTCAGTTCGAATGCAATATGGCATATGCTTGGTGTATGTATTGATAATATTACACTAGAAAAATTAAAAGAACCTCTCTCTTCTGAAGATGTAATGTCTCTTGCGAAAAATATACAGTTTATTATGACTCGAGCCTATGATGGGGCGGGATATTTGTTCTGGGAGAAAGGCAAGATCAAACACTAAATTTTTTCAAAAGTCAAAAGATATGTGGATTCTAGAGGTAATGGATATGATTTATTTCTTGATGGAACATGGAAAGAAAATTAATAATGAAAGAATATAAAAAATATTTTTTAGAATTTGATAGTGCTTATAATTATTTCGTTAATTATCTGAATGATGGAAATAGCCTTGCAAAGCAATTAAGGAACAAGATTGCTTTTGAAAAGGGTAGTTTTTTTGCGTTAACCTCTTTACAAGCGGATTTAACTAAAATTAATGAGTTTAAAATAGGGGAAATACTTCCGGCAAATCCAATAATTGAAAAGAAGGTATTAGGAGAAAATTATCAAGCTAGAGTCCAAAGTACTTCATTTAATGAGTTAGCAGCTTTCATTCAGCAACAAATATCTAAAAATCCAACATTATTTTGCATTTTTGAAGACGTTATCCGAATTCATCTACCTACAGAAAAAGAGCTAGAGGCCGAATTAAAACGAGAAATCAAAGAAATTGAAGGTTTAACTATCAAAGGGTTAAAGAGATAAGAAGATTCGCCACGCACTGCGTGGTGAATTCAGGTCTGTAAGGGATAATTCTAGTTTAGGTAGCAAGGAACGGAAAACTCCGTTAAGGGTCGGCCTCCTCTTCTTTTGGGTTGCGTAACGAGCGCAAATTTCCTTGAATAACAGATTCCGGTACTGCGAATGAATAGCGTCCCAGCATATTCCCCCTATGTCAGCATAGGGGTCTGCATATTACATAAAACTCCTTTTAGTTTATCTAAAAGCGACAACTATGCTGATATAGGGGGGGGGATGACTCAGAGCTGCTGGATTGATCAGTGTTTTTGTTGCTTTCCTGCTTGCTTGAAGGAAATTGGGGCCTTGGTTTTTGTCCTTTAAGAACGGCAATTTCATCTTTCAGTTGTTGCACTAATTCCTTGAAAAAAGCCAATTTGTTTGTTAAAATGTCGATTTATTGTTTGGGAGAGAATCAAGAAGCAATCCCTCTACTAACAATTTAGTTAGTAGAGGGATTGCTTCGTTTTCTTAACTCTCTGCTGCAGCAGCTTCTAGCTTTTTATCTTTTTTCTTCTTTACAGGCTCTTTTGGCTCTTTTTTCTTTTTCTTATCAACAAAAACTAACTTTTCCTCTTCTACAGTAACAAGGAATTCTGTTTCTAAATCAGGCTCTGATAAGAGTCTTTCTGCAAGAGGATCTTCCAGTTCTTGTGTGATCACTCTTCGAATTGGTCTTGCTCCCATCTCCGGCTGGAATCCTTTGCTTACAAGAAAAGCTTTTGCTTTTTCATCAATCTCAAGTGTAACATTGCGTTTTGCAAGTCGTTTTTGTAATTTTTTCACCTCTAAATCAATGATGTTTGCAAGTTGAGGCTTATCAAGAGCTCTGAATATTACAATGCTATCTAAACGGTTCATAAACTCCGGCTTAAAGTGCTTTTTCACCGCTTTTTCAATCTTGTCTTGCATATCCTGGTGGTTAATGAATCCATCTTCTGTGCCAAAGCCAACCTCTGTTGATTTACGAATCAGATCAGAACCCAGGTTGGAAGTCATAATGATCACGGTATTTCTAAAATCAATTTTTCTTCCAAGGGAATCGGTTAATCTACCTTCTTCCAGTATTTGAAGAAGAAGGTTCAATACATCAGGATGCGCTTTTTCTACTTCATCAAAGAGTACAACGGAATAGGGGCGTTGACGCACCTGTTCTGTTAGTTGACCACCCTCTTCATATCCAACATATCCCGGAGGAGACCCTGTCATTTTCGATACAGCAAATTTTTCCATGTACTCTGTCATGTCGACTTGTATCAATGCGTCTTCTCCACCAAATAGTTGGACAGCCAGTTGCCTTGCAACAAGCGTTTTACCAACACCAGTAGGTCCTAAGAATAAAAATGCCCCAATAGGACGATTCGGATCTTTGATATCAGCCTTGCTGCGACGTATCGCTTTGCAAACAGTTTGGATCGCCTCATCTTGCCCTACGACGCTCTCTTTAAGAGTCTCTTGCATTTTTAAGACTTTTTGCGATTCTGCCTCCGTTAGCCTTGATACAGGAATACCAGTTACTTTGGATACAACCTTTGCAACATCATCTTCATCAACCACTACTTTGTTTTCTTCTTTATTTCTTTCCCATTCGGTGCGAATTAGCTGTAATTTTTCTCTCAAGTTTTTTTCATTATCTCGAAGCTTGGCAGCTTTTTCGTATTCTTGTTTGCCAATCGCTTCTTCTTTTGCAAGACGCAATGTTTCGATATTTTCCTCTAACTCTGTAATTTCCTGTGGTTGGTGTAACATAGAAATTCTAGCTTTTGCTCCGGCTTCATCTAATAGGTCGATTGCTTTATCCGGTAAGAATCTACCTGCGATATAACGATCTGATAAAATAACAGCGCTAGATATGGCGGTGTCAGTATAAGAACATTTATGATGTTCTTCATACTTCGATTTTAGTCCTGTTAAAATTTCAATAGAATCAGAGACTGTTGGAGGTGCTATCATGATTTTTTGAAATCTACGCTCCAGTGCTGCATCTTTTTCAATATGTTTTCTATATTCATCTAACGTTGTCGCTCCAATACATTGAATTTCTCCACGAGAAAGAGCAGGTTTTAAGATGTTGGAAGCATCAATAGCACCCTCTGCTGCCCCAGCGCCAACAATGGTATGCATTTCATCGATGAATAGTAAAATATTCCCATGCTTTTTTACTTCATCCATTACTGCTTTAATTCTCTCTTCAAATTGCCCACGATATTTCGTTCCGGCAATCATGAGAGTAAGATCTAAGGAGATAAGTTTTTTTCTAGCCAGGTTGTCTGGCACGTCACCAGAAATAATGGCATGCGCAAGCCCCTCCACAATAGCTGTCTTTCCAACACCTGCTTCTCCAATTAAAACAGGATTGTTTTTTCTCCTTCTGCAAAGTATTAGAATAAGACGCTCTACCTCTTCTTTTCTTCCAATCACAGGATCTAACTTGCCTTCCTTGCACAGCTCTGTTAAGTCATGACCATATGCCTTAAGTGCCGGCATTTTCTCTCCGGAAGCAGCAGTAGACTGTGTTTTTTCCTGATTGCCTTTGGTGGGATTATTAGAAGCTATCATTCCCATTGGAGGTAATTGTAAATTAAATGTTTCGAGCTCTTTTAATACCTCTTTTCGTATCTCTTTTAAATTGATATTCAGATTTTCGAGTATTTGAGCCGCAACACCATCTGATTGGCGGATAAGAGCGAGTAGTAAATGCTCTGTACCCACGTAGTTGTGATTTAAGCTGGCAGCCTCTTCATTTGCATACTCAAAGACTTTTTTTACTTTTCCCGTTAAGGTAGGATCTCCATATACTTGTACCTCAGGCCCAAAACCAACAATTCTCTCTACTTCCGCAAGTATTGTTTCATAGTCGATATTTAAATTTTTGAGGACATTAACTGCAATGCCCTGACCTAATTTCATTAGCCCAAGCAAAATATGCTCTGTCCCCAAATAATTATGGTTGAGTTTTTGTGCCTCTTTTTTTGCAAGCTTGATTACTTGTTTGGCTCTGTTGGTAAACTTGTCAAACATGGATTATACCTTATTTTTATATATGGTTTATCTTCAATCATAACAGAAAGTATATTATTATTGTCAGAAACAGCCAAAAAGGGCTAGCTGTGAGTTCTGTTATAAATCGTCATTCTAGCCAGTAGGCTGTTTTTTGGCAAAAATGTTTTAAAACATTAATAGTGAGAATGTTATTTCATGTGGAACATAATAGACAGTGGTGTACAGTCCGCAAAAGTCAATATGGAAATGGATGAAGAGCTCCTTCAACATATAAAAGAAGGGGATGATCCGATTTTACATTTTTATGACTGGGCACAACCTTCTATTACCTATGGTTATTTTATTAATAAGGATAAATTACTTCATCATCATGGACTACAAAAGTGGTCCCTTGATATGGCGCGTAGACCAACAGGAGGTGGTATTGTATTTCACCTATGGGATCTTGCTTTTTCTGTTATTGTACCGGCATCCCATGAAGGGTTTTTTGAAAATACAATGGAAAATTATCGATACATCAATCAAAAAGTGCTAGCCGCTGCCATGAAATATTTACATCTGTTTTCTCCTATGGAATTGCTCCAACAAGAATCTCTTCCTATGAGTAAAGATTGTGCCCATTTTTGTATGGCAAAACCAACACAATACGATGTGATGATGAAAGGTAAAAAGATAGCAGGTGCTGCTCAAAGAAGAAAAAGACATGGATATTTACACCAGGGAACCATTGCTCTTGCAAAACCAATAGAGCATATTTTACAAGATACTTTGATAGATCCAAAAGTAATCGAAGCCATGGGGGTAAATACATTTTATTTTCTGCAAGAAGGATGGTCTGCTCAGGATTTAACTTCCGCAAGAGAAAAGTTCAAATTTTTATTGAAACAGTCTTTCGTGGAAACTAAATTCGATATGCATTAGAATGACCAGGTAAAAAATAAGGTTTTCCCATGAGTAAAAGAAGCGCTATATCACCAACTAGAGCAGAGGATTATTCCTCATGGTATCAAGAAGTAATTAAAGCGGCAGATTTAGCAGAACATTCTCCTGTGCGTGGATGTATGGTAATTAAGCCATGGGGATATGGTATTTGGGAGAATATAAGAGGGATATTAGATAAAAAATTTAAAGCAACAGGACATCAAAACGCCTACTTTCCCTTATTTATTCCTCTTAGTTATTTTCAAAAAGAGGCTACTCATGTCGAGGGTTTTGCAACAGAGTGCGCTATTGTTACGCATCATAGATTAGAAAAAAATGCAGAAGGCAAACTAGAAGTAGCATCTGAGTTAGAAGAGCCGTTAATTGTGAGACCAACATCAGAAATGATGATTGGAGAGATGTTTGCAAAATGGATCGAATCTTATCGCGACCTCCCATTAAAATTAAATCAATGGGCCAATGTTGTTAGATGGGAAATGAGAACAAGATTATTTCTTAGAACAGCAGAATTCTTATGGCAAGAAGGTCATACAGCGCATGCTACAAAAGAAGAGGCGCTTACACATACTAAAACGATGTTAGATGTTTATACAGAGGTGTGCAAAAACTATCTTGCTCTTCCATCAATACCAGGAAAAAAAACAGAACACGAACGCTTTCCTGGTGCTGAAGAAACTTTTACATTTGAAATGATGATGCAAGATAGAAAAGCTCTACAAGGTGGAACCTCCCACTTTCTTGGGCAAAATTTTGCAAAAGCATCACAAATCAAATTCAAAAGTAAAGAGGGTAACGACGAATTTGTATGGACTACCTCTTGGGGTTTTACGACAAGAATTATTGGTGCAATGATCATGGTCCACAGCGATGATGATGGATTTGTTTTACCTCCTAAAGTAGCCCCATCTCATATTGTAATTATTCCTATTGTTCCTAAAGAAGAGTTAAGACAAGGTATCTTGGACTTTGCAGCAAAAATACAAAAACAATTATCAGAGATCTCTTATGCAGGAATCCCTGTTGATGTGATAGTAGATGAGCGGGATATGACAAATGGAGAAAAGAATTGGTTCTGGATTAAAAAGGGTATCCCTATCCGTATAGAAATAGGACCAAAAGAGGTAGAAAATAAAAGCTTAAGCATCGCTTTTCGTCATAGAGGGCATAAAGATAAAATAAACTTATCTCTTGATGAACTATCCTCCCAGTTGGTAACACTATTGGATGATATGCATCAAAGTCTTTATAAAAAAGCGAATCTCTTTTTGAAAGAACATACCAAAGATATTACCGATAAAAAAGCCTTTTACCAGTTTTTTACTCCAAATGATGCAGAAAAGCCGGAAATACATGGTGGCTTTGCTAAAGTATATTATGCAGGTAATACGGACATTGAAAAGAGCCTGAAAGAGGAGCTTGGTGTAACGATCCGATGTATCCCACTTGAGCAATCCGGCAAGAGAGGAACTTGTATCTTTACAGGTAAAGAAACAAACACTCAAGTAATTTTTGCAAAAGCCTATTAATCTATAGATAAGGTAGTTTGTTGATTATAATTGATTAAATATCAATACACTAAGAAAGCGATTGTAAAATCTGTATCTGATAGTTAAAAATGCCTTGGAAAATCTATAAGTGATATGGTTTTATAAGCAAAAAAACGCTCACCTCTTGATAAAATGTAAATTATTTGGTAGGGATGTAGATGGTATATAGATGCAATAATAGTTATTAGATCGTATTTTAAGGAAACAATGCGTCCGGAAAAATCAAATAAGCCACAATTTATCATTTTGTTGCTTCTCGTATCGTTTGCCTCGGTTGGAGCTGTTCTTTTTACGCCGGCACTTCCTTCCATCACATTATTTTTTCATGTGACGGAGAGTCAATCACAATTTACTATTACTTCTTATCTTATTGGGTATGCTTTAGGACAACTTCCTTATGGCCCTATAGCCAATAGATTTGGAAGAAAAACTACTCTTTATATGGGTATTTCTTTAGCAATTATAGGATCTTTGCTATGCGCTTTTTCATCACCGCTTCATTCATTTGGATTATTAGTTATGGCGCGGTTTTTGCAAGCAATTGGTTCTTGTGTTGGTCTAAAAATCAGTTTTACCATGGTTGCTGATGTCTATAACCAAAAAGATGCAACAAAAATGATCTCTCGTATCCTTATTGCATTTGCTATCATGCCGGGGATTGCAATGGCCATTGGAGGATGGTTAACTCAATTATTTAACTGGGAAAGCTGCTTTTATTTCCTTGCTCTTTTTGGAGTATTTGTTTTATGTCTCTCTTCCAAATTACCGGAAACAGCAAAATCATTGGATCGTAATGCTCTAAATATATCTTCGATCATTCATGGTTATGCATTAAAATTTAAGAACAAACGCCTTGTAATCAGTGGATTCATGATGGGTTGTGGGTCTGCCGTAGCATATGTCTTTGCTTCAAAAGCGCCTTTTATCGGAATCATCTTACTTGGACTCGAACCCGATATCTTTGGTACTTATAACCTAATTCCTCTCTTGGGGATGTTGCTCGGAGCGCTTTTAGCTGCTAAACTATCAGGGCGATTTTCCCTACTTGGTATTCTTCTGACAGGAATTGTGGCCTCTCTTATAGCAACCTTTACCATGTTAATACCATTTTCAATAGGAAGGCTCAATCCTGTATCTTTATTTGTCCCAATGTTTTTGATTTATCTAGCTGAATCCCTTGTTTTTGCTAATATCTCATCTTTTGGTTTAGCGAATGCAAAAAACAAAGCAAATGGCTCAGCAGTATTGAATTTTATCAACTTAAGCACCACGGTTGTGGCGGTTCTCTTATTAGAATTCATTTATCCGGAATCAGTTGTTTTACTACCCCTTAGTTTTATTATTTTCTTTTTTATTATGTTTTTACTCTGGATCTATCTTAGAAAACTTGATGCTACTACATCATCTTAAGTTTAATGTACCGTAGGCATGCGACGACAACAACGAATTAAGGAGCGAATTTTTGGTTTTTGAGTCCGTAGCTTCCATAAATCTAATGCCATTTGAGCATTAAGCCAAAAGGTAGGAGTTGTATCAAAAGCTGCAGCGAATTTAATTGCCATTTCCGGTGTTATACTAGCCTTTTCATTAATAATACGATTAATTACTTTATGGTCACAACTAAGATAGCTTGCTAATTCCTTTTGGGTCAGTCTTAAAGGCACAAGGAATTCTTCAAATAGAATTTCTCCGGGAGAGGTGGGCTTGCGTTGCATCATTAACCTGTTTATAATGAATGTTAAAAAAATAATTTTTCATTGTTAAATATTACGAGCTAGGATTCGTAGTATGCAGATGATTTTAATCACAATAACTCAATGGGAGCTTTGCTTTTAACATCAAATTAGCTAAAATATCGTTAATGCTTTTTCCTTTCCATTGCTTACTATAGTTCTCTTCTGTCATTAAAGTTGGTAATATCGTTCGATCTATGTATAGCGTTGCATTAAGATGGTCGATTTCGTGTTGCAGTATACGTGCATACCATCCTTTTGCTTGAATCACGATAGGCTCTCCTAGCTCATTTAAACATTCTACGCGTACAGCGCTGGCTCTGGGAACAATACCCATAAATTCAGGAATACTGAGACAACCTTCAAAAAATTTAGTAGTACTTGTATCTTCTATATAAAGTCGAGGATTAATAATCACATGAAAAGGAACAAGCGATCGATCTCTTTCTAATAATTGCTCACGAGTTAAATGAGAGTGATCCATATCTTCAATAACTATGAGTTGAATAGATTTACCAATTTGTGGTGCTGCTAGTCCCACTCCAGGAGCCGCTCTCATCGTAGCTTTCATATCTTCAATTAAGCTCTGAATCTCTGGACTTGAAATTTCTTCTATTAAAAGTTCTCTTGCTACTTGACGTAAGATGGGATCTCCCGCTCGTACAATGTCTAATGTAGGTAGATTACGAGAATCAAGGTGCTCGCGATAGATAATCTTAGATTCCACAATGGAATAAAATGGAATAAATCCTTTATAAAGGTGATAATATTTTGTAGTTCCTCCTGGATTTGTCTCATATACTAAGTCTCCTTCCAGCTTATTTGTATCAACTTTTAAAATCACAAATTGTGGTGTATCAGGCCAATATTTTGTAATAATCTTATCTAGTTGATCTTCTCTTGAAAAGTGGATAAAAGCATCATCCTCTGCGGATAATACAACCGCTTTTCTATATTGCGTTGCTTGCCAATGCCGAAGGGATAATATTTTATATAAATATTTTGGAGTTTCTACTATTTCTGATTCCATAATCTTCCTTTTTAAAGAGAATTCATTTCCATATAATGAGCATGAAACTATACAGAGGAAAAAGATGATAAAAAACTTGTTGCGCATATGCATTTCTCCGTGTTAACAGGACATATTATCACTTCGATGTTTATTTGTAAGAGCATAAATACATACAGGAATGCCATGAAAAATACTCTTTTTCCATAGATACATTCCTAAACGTTCTGCAATTTTAAGACTACGAACATTGTTTGGATCAATAATGGAGATAAGCTGAGGGAAGTTGATTAAAAACATAATCAGAAACAGCGATTGCGGCCTCAGTAGCATAGCCCTTTCCCCAATATGCCGGGTCCAATCGATAGCCAAGCTCAATTTTTTCTTCACCATCAATGTTTTGTGTGATGAGTCCAACAAAACCAATTAATTGATGATCCCTTATCAACAACTGCAAACAGGCCAAAACCGTATTTGTCATAATGGTTTAAGATCCTTTTTTGAAGATGCTCTAACGTTTTCAAAGCTTTCAGCATATTTAATCTTTCTGGCCATGAACTTCTTTAAGTTTGTTTTTTACTTTAATTGATTTTATTTTCTCCGACTCTACGTCCAATTGATGTGAGAGAAAATTAGATGAGCTTACAACTTTTCTACCACTTTTTTCTTCAAGCTCTTTCCTTGCATTACCTGCAATTTTTCCACCTGCACGTGCAGCTGCTTTATTTTCTTGAAAACCTTGAGCATCCTGGTGAACTGTGATTTCTGTGGTAGATGCTTCACCTAACATAGTAAAAATCAATTCCAGATCTGTCATATGATCACGAAGATTTTCTTTTTTGAGGCTTTTTAATTTTTTGTGCTTCGATGGGTTAAGTCCAAAAATAGCTTCCGATATTTCAGCAGTCAGGATAGCGTATTCACGCTGCTCTTTAACACCTCTTTGTTCCCACTCATTTGTAAGTGTCTCTCTGATTGCAATTCCGCGCATCCGCTTCTCAATCCAATCATCTGGATATCCCTTTGCTTTATAAGTAGCTCTGATTCTCTTAGAAGCAAGCTCAGGGTCTTCGATTTCTTGGATGCGCTCATAACCTATTTTAGCTAACCATCTTTTAAAAGGTTCGGCTTTTGGGGAAGGAATGGACTGAATAATTCGAAAGATCCCTTCCGTGTTTGCACAATTTAAATTTTGTTTTCCACCAAGAGTATCTATGGAAAGGGGGGTGACAATTTGTCCCCACCCTTCAGAAAGAGTAGGATCTCGCACTCGCATTTTTTTTATATAGTCGGTGGAGTTGGATGTATCTATCAGAGCTTCAACAATATCTTTTACAACAAACCACCATTCATCATTATGCAAGACCCTTCTGATATTTTTACCTTTAAAAACTATCATATGATGACTTGTATCGATTTCTTTTGTCATAAATTTTCTTGGAGTTTGTGGTTTTTTGAGACCAAAAGCTCTACAGCTGTTGCCTTTCCTTCATTCTGTTCTTCTATTTTTTTTGCAAGCTTGTGGTTTGGATGTTTGGTTCCTGGCTATTCTAACGGATCCGATCCCTGATTCCAAGATCTGACTTAAATGCGGTTCTCATTTGGTTTTTTAATCAAAAAATTAGTCTAAAATGTAATCTTTTTAAATGCAAATGATGTCTTTTTCAATCACATGAAAATTCAACATTCATGGACCAACATTGAACCAAATAGGAGCGCATTCACAGTTCTCGATGCTTATTTATTATTTGTAAGAGCATAAATATGAACAGGAATACCATGAAAAACACTTTTTTTCCACAGATACATTCCTAAACGCTCTGCAACTTTAAGACTACGAATGTTTTTTGGATCAATAATGGAGATGAGTTGAGGGATATGAAGCTGATTGAAAGCATAATCAGAAACAGCCATTGCAGCCTCAGTAGCATAGCCCTTTCCCCAATATGCTGGGTCTAATCGATATCCAAGCTCAATTTTTTCTTCACCATCAATGTTTTGTGTGATGAGTCCAACAAAACCAATTAATTGATGATCTCTCTTATCAACAACTGCAAACAGGCCAAAACCATATTTCTCATAATGATCCAAGATTCTTTTTTGAAGATGCTCTCTTGTTTGATCTCTACTAAGCGGACCGCTTATAGAAAAATGCATTACTTCTTTATTAGCTAAAATAGAAGCAAGAACGTCAAGATCATCTTCTTTAAACTTACGTAAAATGAGATGTTTTGTTTCTAAGATCATACCTGTTCCTTAGAGCTAAGGTTTCCACTGTTGATTTGTTAAAGATGTCAATATATGGTCTTCCCATTGTCCATTGATGAATAAATAATCTTTTGCATAGCCCTCCATATTAAAACCTAAATGACCAAGGAGCAAAGCGCTTCTTTCATTGGTAGGTATGTAGTTAGCCATGATGCGATGCAAGTTTTCTTTTTCGAACATGTACTGTATAGCGATTTTTAAGGCTTCGGACATGAATCCTTTTCCTTCATAACTTTTATCGATTTTATAACCTAAATAGCAGGCATGAAAGGCTGATCGAAAAATTTGAGTGAAATTACAAATTCCTATTATATCTGCTTCAATATCGTTTTTTATGAAGAATACGAAACGAATGGATTTCCCTGCTTCATATTCTTTCTCGTATTCTTTGAATTGATCGTCATAACTGATGTTGCCTACAGTTGATGCCCATTTTGCAAAATGTTCTTTATTTTGTTCTTCAAATTGTTGAAATTTGGAACTATCACTTTTTGTTAAACTACGAAGTAAAAGCCTTGAAGTAGTTAAAAACACCTGTTCTTTCATTATATTTTATCCATCGCACAGCATTTTTTTTTGTTTATAGCAGGAGAGTTGTTCAGATTGCTTGGCACTCGCAAAGGAATATTTTGAATATCAATGAGGTGAGAAGAGAAAGAAGTAGTGTTCATATATTATCAGTTATAAACATGAAGGGATAATTGTTTTAAGCTATAATAACAAATCATCATTAAACGTAAAAGGACTGTTTCAAGAACAAGTTTTCTATGAAATTATTTTCCAAATTTCATATCCAACTTCATGACAGATTTTATTTTTCTTTATCTTGAAATAATGGATCAGGCGCAGTTGTACTCGCTTGCCGGGTAAAATATCCCAAACATTATCTTTTCCTGCAGTGAAGTAAATAATGCGATCATCAAAGGCTTCGTTTCCTGCTGCAAAACGTCTTAATACTTCTATTTTGACAGGCTCCAAAATCCCTGCAGCAATGTTGCGGTAATGATCTAATATTTGATCATGCTTTGTAAATAGCAGATCTCGTGCTGGTGCTTCCCATATAATCTCATCTGCAAAAGTTTCGCAAACTCGCTCTATTAATTCAGGTGTTTCAAATGCAAAATGTTGATCTATAATAGCAAAAATTTCTCGTGATTTCATGATATTGAGTCTCCTATACTGGAAGTACCAAGAATGTAAAAATAAAAAAAGAAAAAATGTTTATGACGGAGATACTGGAGGCACTACTTGCAGGGTATCCACTTTTGTTTTTGCAAAAATACCATGCAAAGTAGAAGGCATTACCCATCTGCTATTGATGTCAAATGCAGGATCCTTCATCAAATAATGAATAAGATTACATTCATTTGTTTCCGCATCTTCTATATAAGCATAAATAGTTTGATACAACCGAGTTTTTGCCGTTTTATTCCCTTGAATTTGTATTTGTTGCAGTAGCTTTTTATCTTGTTTTATTTCTTTTGCAGAAATCAACTGTGATAAAGAAGTTGTATGCTCTTCCAAGAGTTGTAAACATGTTTTAATGCTTGTCAGTATTTTGTCAATCATTTGAGCCTTGTTCCCTCCTTGTTTGCAGCAATAGTCGATGTGTAGTGTAAGTTTATTCAATTCATCCAATAACTCTGTGTGAGAAGTATCTTTAAGTTTTTCCCTCAAAGGTATTAGCTGCCTTGCAAGCCTGATTATTCCTTGATAAATTTTTTCTGCAGCAAACTCTTTTGTATCATCATATAGGCTTTTTATGTGAGAGTCTCCTATGGCAGATAAGAAGGATCCAACTTGATAACTCAAACTGATAAAAGAACTGCAAATACCACCTAGTAATGAATGGTCCATGGTTTGTCTTCTTTGGTGTAATATCTCATCTGTGATAGATAAAGCAAGATGGGAAATACTCTGTTTATTCCAACGAATGCGAGAAAAAACAGATCTCATTGCATCAAGATAACTGTATAAGCCAGGAATATATTCACTGGTATCTATATGTTTTGCAGCCTCATCTGCTCCATCCATTAAAAATAAATGAGAAGATAATCGATTTACTTGCCTTGTTGCAAAATCTAACATGTGTCTTGTTAGTGCTTTTGGATCTATTCTTGCTAGATCTTGTCTTCTAAAGCGCATAATATGAAGTTCTTTACCAGGATCCATTTTTTGTATGTCTTTAATGTACTCTTTAAATGTACCACTCGTTCCCATAGCAGATATCATGAATAATTCATGATCGTTTATTCTTCCTCTGACAAAATCCACATGAGTAACAGCGCGATTTACAGGTCCTTTTGAGGCAAGATTTTGACCTAAATTCACTATTTTTGTAATGAGCCCTTGTTTTCTTTGGTATGCAAAGAAAGCGATATCAACGTATTGATCTTCTGTAGACCCAGGTGCAGTTAAAGAAAGAGGATATAATTTTGATAAATCAGAATCATGACGAATGATGTAACAATTTACTGGTCTCACATCTGTACTGCAGCAAGAAATATGCATAGGTGCTGTTGCATCAGTAATTTCTATCCCGCTAATAGTTTCTTTCAAATGTATCGGAATGGATTTTTCTTGTCTCGGATCCAATACAAGTCCTCTTCTGATTCTCATTTCTTTATTTAAGAAGATACGATTAAATACACTTACAATGACTTTTCCATCAGGTAATATCATCACATCCCTTGGAACAGATCCATCGATACCAAGTTCCCCATTTCTTGCATAATATACAGGAGAAGCCTCCGGATGATGAGAGTGAATAAATTTTGCAAGTAATGTCGCTTTTTTCTTACTAATCCCATAACCGCTGCTTATTAACTTATTGGCAATAACAGACTCCTCGCTATTTAAAGAGGTCATGGAGTTAAAAAAACGCATGGATAAAATGATGGTAAAGTAAAGCATCCACCCTAGAATAGGCAGGAATAGTAAAAAATGAATCTTACTACTGGTTTGTATAACCTTAATATCCTCTTTTTTCCACTGCTTGGCCTCTAAGGTAACATCTGAGGAAAAAGAGGGTAACACATAGGCCTGATGAGGCTTGTTTTCTACAGGATGCGAAGGAGTAGAAAAAAGACCTAAACGATTGGTAAGATCGTCTTTTTTCTCTTTATGGCCATAACATCTTGGAATAGAGAGGTCTAGGTGATTGACGCTCTTTAATTTTTCAGAGAGCTCATCACAAGGTAATTGATAAAGAGGTAGGGTAGATGACACATTAGCCATATTAAAGATGGTTTTGTTTAAACAAATATAAGTAATTATATTCGTATTTTAAATTAAAAAGAATTGTTAAAAAAATGCTTATTAATAAATTAAAATATTTAATATAAATTAAAGAGGTTCATCCGAGGAATGCGTACCTAGATCCATGCAGATGATATAGTCTTAATTTGAAATAGTCCATATCGCGAAATCCATAGGCCTGCCGGGTTGGGTTCATTTTTTCAAAAATATTCATGTACTATTGGGGAAGCCGACTTTTTCGCAGCTCCTGCTCCTAGCGGGAGCTGCTGATTCTACAAAGCCTCAGTTGTGCATAAGGGGAAAATTTGTTATCGTTTTTCTTTCTTATAGATTTAGAAAGATAGGGTAATAGGTCATGTTAAACATTCTTAGACGATATCAAAGAGGAATTTTCCTTGTTACAGCAGTTATTGTAATTATTACATTTTCCTTTTTTGGCGCAAATAGGATAGCCAATAATCCTGGTGTAGAAGAACACTCTACAAAAAAAGATTTGCAAATTGCAAAGGCCGTCGATGGTAGTGGTATCTATCAGAGTCAAGTAGATAAAATGATGCGATTCTTATCAGAAGAGAGTGTTGTTGATCAAAGTAGACAGTCATCTTTTTATCCTAATATCTTTAATGACGACTTTGTTACAAAGGATATCTTTGATTCAAAAATAGCACTTATTTTAGGTAAGCATTATTTTGAGCTTTTTTCTGAAGAAATCAAAATCAAGCAAGAACGATTTAAACAATACAAGCCATATGAACATCCTCTTGCTCCATATATTTCTATGACAAATGTATGGGAGCGATTTGCACCACAATTATTTAAAGATTATCAAGAATTTAAGCAACTATCTTTAGAAGAGAGCTACCTTGCATTTGAAAAGATGGTGGACCTCTATTTGCATAGCAAAACAATATCAGCTCCTTTAATGAAACAATTGCTTTATTATTTAGAAGGACAGTATTCATTTTTAGAAAAAGACTCCTTTTTACAAAGTGGAGACTTTGCACTATTTCATGCACATTCTTTAAAGGATTGGTTCGGTAATAATTTCATGGAAATCGTATGCCAATTTGTAATCAATGGTGCTAAATATGCAAAAGAAAATGGCTATGTTGTGACACTTGAAGAAGCAAAAGCATCATTATTTAAAAATGCCAAGGACGTATTAAGCCATCAACAAAAAGAGATTAATGATAAAGAGATCAACACTTATTTTCATAATTTTTTATCGGTATATGGGTTAACAGAGAAAGAGACACTAGATATTTGGCAACAAGTGCTGTTGTTTAGAAGATTATTTCATGACAATGCAGCCAAGATTTTTGTAGATCCTATGTTGTATGAAGATTATGTAAGCTTTGCATCAAAAGAGGCAAATATTACACTTTATGAACTACCAAAGGAATATCGATTTGAAGAATTAAAAGATCTTTATCTATTTGAAACTTATATGCAGTCCATAGCAAAAAAAGATAAACAAGACGTTGCAGGTATTGGATCCACCTGTTATTCCTTATCAGAAATAGAAGAAAATACTCCAGAGCTGATACAAAAAGAATTCAAGCTTCGAGTAGCTGAACTGACAAAAAAGGAATTAATGCTATCTGTTGGCGTTAAAGAGCTGTGGGATTATGCAGTCCAAGAGGATCATTGGAAGCATCTAACAAAAGACTATCCAGAGCTTATGTTTATTGCAACTAAGGCGGATCGATTAAAAGCTCTTCAGTCATTGGAAATAGAACCAAGAAATAAGATTTACCAGCAGGCAAAGAGCGAGATAGTTAATTTGCACCCAGAGTGGGCAAGAGAGGCTCTTTTCACTGTAACGATGAAAGATGAAGCTATTGCTGTGCCTTATTTTGGGGATCATTTGTTTTTTCATGGGTTTACGAGCGGCAAGGAGCTTATCACCTTTTTATCGCAATTAAAAGAGGAGAGTATCTTTACAAAAGATAATGAACATTTCTATAAAATAGAAGTAACAGAAGTTGGAAATGATTGTGTACTATCTTTTAAAGAAGCAAAAGAAAACAAGGTTCTTGAAGTGTTATTAGATCGACACTTAAAAGTTGCTTATGATAAATATAAAGAGACAAATTCTGAATTACAAGGTCTGGAGTTTGATCAATGTAAGGATAAGGTAGGATACATTGTTTACAGAGGCTTGATTGATCAATTGAAAGCTTATGCCTATAACATGGGTATTACCATTAATATAAATGAGATAGATCAAGTAGCAAAAACAAGATTCTTAAAATTCTTAAATAAGAAAAAACAGCAATTGATGCATGAAGACAATGTAGTGCAAGTTCCTGAATTAATGGCTCAGTTTGAATTGAATAAGAAAGACATTTCTTTAAAAAGAAATGCTTATCAGCCTCTTCCAGATGATCAATTCTTCCGGATGAAAAAAGGGGAGTGGTCTGATGTTATTACATTACAAGATGAGTCGTTTGCGTTCTTCAAAATGAATGATATTGAGTTTAATCATCAGGAGCTAGCTCAGGAAGTTGAAAAAGGTAGAAAATTGCTGGGTGATGAGTCTAAGCGATTTATTGCAAATCAATTGATGAAAGAGATGCAGCAAAAAAGCAGTATTTCTCTTGAAAAAAGCAAGGATCTTATAGCAGATGCTCCTTGAGGAATTAGAGCCTATTTTGCCTTTGCATTTTTTTAAGATAAACACCAGTGTGCATAAACTTGTATCGGATGATAGAAGACAAAAACTATCATCCAAATATTTGCTTGGTAACTTCTCTGAGATGCTAGAAGAAGAGCCCTTTGCAGATGTATATATGGGATGGCATCATCATGGTATCTTATTCTCATTCGATATAAAGGAAGAGTTTCAAGATTGTTTTTATCCAGATTATCATAAAGGCGATGCTGTTGAGATATTGATAGATACAAAAGGATTAACCTCTTCCCATATGAATAGACACTGCCACCATTTTTTCTTTTTGCCTAAACAAAAAGAAGAAAAGCAGTATGAGGAAATTACAAAACTGCGCTATGAAAATCAAAGGCCTCTTGCCAGTGATGCATCTATTCATTTACAGGTGGAATTTAAATCCAATTCTTATCAGATGCGTATTTTTTTAACGAAAGATGCACTATATGGATATAATCCAGCAGAGTGCGATAAGTTACTCCTACAATTTATTATTTATAGGCATAAACAACCTCCTCAACATTTTTGTTTTTCAAAAAAACAGTTTAAAAGTATGTTAAATCCAAGTTTATGGGCAAACGTCCAGCTAAAGGATGCAAGATGAAATATACAGACTCACATGAATGGATAAAAATAGCAAATAATGAGGGTACTGTTGGTATTACTCATTTTGCTAGAAAGGAACTTGGCCAGATTGTCTATATAGAGCTACCTAAGGTAGGCCAAAGAGTAGAATCGAAAGAAGAGGTGGCTGTTTTAGAGTCTACAAAAGCTGCTGCAGATATCTATTCTCCTGTTGCGGGTACTATTATTGCTGTAAACCTTGCTTTAAAAGAGAATATTCAGCTCATTAATCAAGATCCGGAAAATCAAGGGTGGATTTATAAAATCAACATTGCAAAATAAGCATTGCTCAGTGATTTACTCGATCAAGATGCCTATTTAGAGATGACGCATTAATCACCGCTAGCAGTCCACTCATTAAACTATTTCGTTACCATTAGAAATGGTAATACTTTTTTATGATATCATCCTCATATGGCTTTCTTTCGATCAAAAATATTTATAACACTCAAATTGCAATACAATTAAAATATTAATATTTAGTTTTTATATAAAGCTAAAATGTTTTGATTGTTTAAATAAACTTGTTTGTATTTAATTTCATTTTTTATTGATTTTTATCATTTTTCAATTAAAATATCTCCAAAATAGAGAACTTTTTAGGACGGTTAAAATGATTTCTTTAACAGATGCATTAGTATTTAATCCAATAAAGCACTTATCCGAGCAAGATGATTCTTGTGTAGCTTCACAATTAATGACACGTGTTATTGCTGTTAGTACCTCTGTATTTGCACTGATAGATACAGTAGCTAGTCTGCTGTTGGTTGTGGCAGTAGGTACTTATCTTACTGCTAAAGCGATTTGTTGCTTGAGTAGTGACCTTTCAGATGACTATCAGTGGTTATGCGATTTGGTTGGAAATGTATTTAAGTTTACACTATTAACACTTACTGGGTCTGTTGTCGGATTGTTTACACCACAAGGTTTAAATGCTTGTTGTTTTAATGATGATGACAATAACCCATCGCCACAGCTACCTTTACCACCACAGCTTCCTTATAGCATTCGAGCTGGGAACCCATCTCCACCAATTATGCCAGTTGGTCCGACAATAAAAGGTCCTTCGGTAACAGCTCCTGTAGCTGCTAGTAAAACCCAAATTGTTGCAGGAGGAATCTATCTTCCGCCACCTAATAGTGGTACGAGTTTAGCAAAACAAAAACCGATAGACATAGATAAGGAAACAGATGCAATAGACCTTCTTACAGCATTAGCTGGTATGATAGAGAACGGAGAAATACATAATCCTTTTACAGAACTTCGCGACTTTCTAGCAACAGCAACGTTTGCAACAAGACGTCGGTTTTATGAGATATTTAGCGAAAGCGGAATCCCACAGTATGCAGAGGTACGCGCCGAACTGGCAGATGCAATATATCAACCATTAAGCGGATCAGAGGTGAAATGGTTATCGAATAAAGAGTTAGTAGCAAGGGCAGAACAACTTCCTACTGCAAGAGGACTTCATGATAGACTAGAAGCAAAGAGAATATCATGGGATGATAACTTTCATCAGGGTTATTATTTTCATGCTACTAAAACCAAGGACCTATTACTAAGTATCTTACAGTCGCAGATTCTAGAAGTGCGCCAGGGTTGCTATTTTGGAGCCTTTATATCTACACAATCCGAGCATGTGGAGTATGGTAACTATGTATTTGTCCTCAAAGAAACAGTAGCACATGGGAGTTCACAAGCAACGGCTACAAAAACATTTCTACCTGGCTACTGGTCAGGATTATCACAAGATATTTCACTTTCAGATACGCTAGCATACATTATGGTAGCAAGGAATTCCATGCAGAGCCAAGACCCTGCTGTAATAGATGAAGAGTGCGCTGAATTACGAGGTCAAATACACAAGCTATTTACTGAAGGTAAGATAACAAGAGAAATCCCTGTTATCGCGCATGCGGATATAAGGGATCACCAAGATCAATTAACAACTCTTCGAAGTGTCATCCCTAAAAGCTGGCAAAGACCAGGAGGCTCTCTTATCCTGAATCCCGCGGACGATAATTTAGTTATATAAAAAAGGAAAAAGTATGTTTTCAGTAACAGAAGCATTGGTGTTTAATCCCATCAATACCTTATCACAGCCACAGCGATCCTGTGCAGAATCCGAATTGTTAACACGCATTATCGGTGTTAGTGCTTCTGTATTTGCGGTAATTGACCTGGCTATGAATTTAGTAGGGATTGTAGGCGTAAGTGCTTATATTGCTACTAAAATGATCTGTTGCTGCTGTGATGCTCAAGATTGTCAGCTACTCTGCGATTTGATTGGCAATGTATTTAAGTTTACGATACTAACACTGATAGGGTCTGTATTTGGTGTCATGTTTCCTCAGTGTATCAGCATTACTTATATCGGTAATAATATAGGAGAGGAAGTTGATTTAGCAGATCCTGTTGTCATTGATGAGCAAAAAGAACAAGAAGCATTCCTTCATCTTGCAGCGCTTGCTCAGGCCGTACAAGATGGAGATGAAGTATCTCCTTTCCCCCACCTTCGAGACTTTTTTGCCAGTGCATCAACAGGGACTCAGATGAGATTCATTGATATGTTTAGCGAAGGATCCATCCCAGAGTATGCAAAAGTGCGTAAAGAGCTGGCAGATGTTGTATTTCAACCAAAATCTCTAGCAGATCATGATGTCA
The DNA here is from genome assembly GCA_016213235.1 of Chlamydiales bacterium. GTDB lineage: Bacteria > Chlamydiota > Chlamydiia > Chlamydiales > JACRBE01 > JACRBE01. The sequence continues at coordinate 21,875 of JACRBE010000016.1, forward strand.
AATGGTTATCTAACCTGGAAATAGAGGAAGCAGCAACAAAACTCGCCTCTACTGCAAGACTTACTCAAACGCTGGCTGCAAAAAACATACCATGGACAGATAATTTTCATAAGGGTTATTTCTTCCATGCAACACGAAGTGAGGACAACATGCAAGGCATCTTAGGAAAAGGAAAGATAGAAGTACGTCATCAAGGGACTTATAGAGGAGCATTTGTGTCTACGGTTCCTGAAATGGCAATGTATGGTAACTATGTTTTCGTGCTTAGAGAAAGTATTGCACATAACAGTTCATTAACCATTGCGTCTAATACAAGTGATAGTAGTTATTGGGCTGGTTTTTCACAAGGTATTCCAATTGATCCATCTACGCTTGCCTATATCATGGTGGGTGGCTCTGATGTAGATTGTGCGTCATTACAAGCAAGATGTAAAACATGGGCCGGATGGGACATTCCTGTAGTTTCCTATCAGGACATGGAAGAGCATTTAGAAGAATTAAAAACAATCGGTCGTGGTATTCCTAAAAGCTGGCCCAAACCAACTAGCTAAGATTAAAGGATAGATATGATTTTATTAACAGAACACTTAGTGTTTGATCCAATCAATAACTTCTCACAGCCACAACGCTCCTGTGTAGAGTCAGAATTAGTAACACGTATTATCGGTGTTAGTGCCTCTATATTTGCAGCAATTGACTTAGTTATAAGTCTAGTAGGAATGATAGGACTAAGTACTTATCTTGCTACGAAATTGATTTGTTGCTGCTGTGATGATATCGATCAGGACTATCAGATTCTCAGTAATATGATTGGAGATGTAGGCAAGTTTGCACTACTAACACTTACCGGGTCTGTATTTGGTATTATTTCCCCTCAGTGTTTAAGTTGCTCTTGCAGCGTTGATAATAATCGTTTTGGCCCGGCATCGGGAGGAAATGTAGGCACAAATCCACCTATAGTAGTTGCAGGAGGCAGTACAGGAACAAATGTATCCATACCCCCAATAACAGTAGGAGGTGGAACGCTGTCATCACCCCCAATAACAGTAGTAGGAGGTGGAACGCCGTCATCAGGTCGTGATTTAGCAGATCCTGTCGTCATTGATGAAGAAAAAGAACAAGAAGCATTGCTTGATCTTACAGCGCTAGCACAGTCAGTACAAGAAGGAGGTGAATCATCACCTTTTGATAATCTTCGAGACTTTTTTGCCAGATCATCAATAGGAACTCAGATGAGATTCATTGATATGTTTAGCGAAGGATCCATTCCAGAGTATGCAAAAGTGCGTAAGGAGCTGGCAGATGTTGTATTTCAACCAAAATCTCTAGCAGATCATGATGTCAAATGGTTATCTAACCTGGAAATAGAAGAAGCAGCAACAAAACTCGCTTCTACTGCAAGACTTACTCAAACGCTGGCCGCAAAACATATACCATGGACAGATAAGTTCCATAAGGGGTATTTCTTCCATGCAACACCTGTCGAAGCCAATGTACAAGGTATTTTAGGGGCAATGCAGATAGAGGTGCGCCATCAACAAGCATATAAAGGGGCTTTTGTATCTACGGTTCCTGAAATTGGCTTTGGCAACTATATTTTTGCATTTAGAGAAAATATTGCACATAACAGTTCATTAAATATTGGGTTTAGTGTTGGTGGATTTAGTTATTGGATTGGCTTTTCACAAGGTATTCCAATCGATCCGTCTACACTTGCCTATATCATGGTGTATAATCGCTCTGATGCAGATAATGCGTCATTACAAGCAAGATGTAAAACATGGGCCGGATGGGACATCCCTGTAGTTTCCTATCAGGATATGCAAGAGCATTTAGAAGAATTGAAAACAATCGGTAGAGGAATCCCTAAAAGTTGGCCTAAACCAATTAGTTAATAGTTTTTAGCTGTATTGACAGATATTTCTTTGGTAATGATTACCGGGTATGTATCTTCTTTTGTGAGCTTATCTAAAGAAATACCTGTAAATCCCATGAATGCAAGAGCCATTAGTCCTGTCATAATAAAAGAAATACCCATGCCTTGCAGTCCGGGAACCACATCTGAGTAGGTGAGTTTTTCTCTAATTGCTGCAATCAGGGTGATGGCAAGCCACCAGCCGATACCAGCTCCTATTATATATACCATGTTTGGAATAAGAGGATATTCTCTTACAACAGCAAATAAACAGGCTCCTAAAATAGCGCAGTTTACTGTAATAAGCGGTAGATACATTCCAAGAGATCTGTAAAGCGATGGAGAATATTTATCGATGATCATTTCCAGTATTTGTACCAGCGCTGCGATAACAGAAATAAAAACCAGGAATTCTAAAAAGCTTAAATCCAGTTTTGCTCCGTCAATACCGAAGATGTTAAGCCAGCGTAAACTGCCTGGTCCTGTTAAAAATTGATGCACAAACCAGTTTGCTGCGCCAGATAGAGCCATGACAATAGTCACGGCTATTCCAAGGCCATTTGCCGTCTTGATTTTTGTGGAACAGGCAAGATAAGAGCACATGCCAAGAAAGTTAAATAGTAAGATGTTTTGTATGAATATGGATTGGATTGCAAGACCAAGTAAATTAAGTGGTGTATAGGGCCCAAGCCACATATTATGCCTTCTTTTTTTGTTTTAGTAGATTAAAGATCCAAATCATTCCCCCCAAAATAAAAAACGCAGAGGGAGCAAGGGCCATGATATTGAGGTTCATATAACCATCTGGACGAGCAACGCTTGCATACCAGGTTGTAGGAATAATGGGGATATTAAATAGAGATCCAAAGCCAAAAAGTTCTCTGATAAAGCCTACAACAAATAACACGATGGCATACCCAAGTGCTGCACCTGCACCATCTAAAAAAGCAGGGATAGGGGACACATTTTTTGCCATGCTCTCTGCTCTTCCCATTACGATGCAGTTGGTGATAATAAGTCCTACGAAGACAGAGAGTGTTTTAGACATTTCAAAGGAATACGCTTTCAAAAACTGATCGACGATAATGACAAAGGTAGAAATGATAGCAAGCTGTGCAATCATCCTGACACTATCTGGTGTGTATTTGCGAAAAATAGATACAAAACAAGAAGAGAAACTTGTTACAAAAATAACAGATAACCCCATGACGAGGGCGATAGAAATCTTAATGGTTACTGCAAGTGCAGAGCAAATACCCAAAACAGCTACTAAAACTTGATTGTTATTCCATACCTGGTCCAAAAAATATTGTTTAAGAGGAGGTTGTTGTGCCATCTATTACCTGTGTTGTGTGTGGACTTTGATTAAGAAGTTTCTATAAGGCATCAAGCTGTTTCTGTAAGCTGCTGTGACGCCATTTACGGTCACTGTTGCTCCTGCAATGCCATCTACAGCGCTGAGGCTTTTTGGGGAAGAGCCAAGCTCTTCTGCAACAGTTGTTTTCACAACTTTAATGCCTATGTTACATCTTCCCAAATCAAGACTGCCATTTTGACTTAGTTGAAAAATCTGTTTATTCTCAAATTGTTTTTGCCAGGAAGGAAGAGATATATTCCCTCCAAGACCAGGTGTCTCTTTTTGATCATACCAGGTAGTTGCTAAAATGGTATCGCCATTTGCCTCAAGGCCAAGATATCCGTAAATAGCATCCCATAGCCCGTACCCATTAATGGGGATTACATAGCCCACCGGATCACTAATAATTGGTGCCCCGTTGCGTCTATCATACACAAAATAAACGAGTTTATAAGGTAGCTGTGCATATCCATATTTTTGGTTTTCTTTCAGATAATGATTATAATCCATATCCACAGATGAAAAGGTAAATTCATCACCTTTTTCATTTACGAGCATCGCTGTAATACGTTTTGCAAAAATGCCTAATATTTCTTTACTACTTGCTTTTTTTGTATTTGGGTTAATAGTTAAGATATCGTTTTTGCTGTCATAGGTAGCTTTTACATAGCGCCCCGTATTATCTTGCATTTGAAAATATCCATCATAGGAGAGAATCCTTGCTGCAATAAGTAATTGTTTATTGCGATAGATTTCCATGGCTTCTTGCTGTGGTTTTTTTAAACCAATGGAAACAAGGGATAAAATAAGAGAGCAACAAAAGCATAAAATAAGGATAAAGCGCATGGTCTGAAAATTACTAAAGTGTCTGGTTTCGTTTGACACGGCGATACCTTCTATAAAATGTTGCAGCATGATGATCTATCAAAGGGGCAAATACATTGGCAAGCAAAATAGCTAGCATGACACCTTCTGGAAATGCAGGATTGATCAAACGGATGATAATGGTAATAAATCCAATCATCAATCCATAAACCCATTTGGAAGATTTTAAGGTAGGGGAGGAGACAGGGTCTGTTGCCATAAAAACAAAACCAAAGGCAAGGCCGCCAATGATCAAGTGCTTATATGCCGGTAGATCAAAACGAGCTACATTCCAAGCTCCCTGATCAATACCAAGATGACTTGCAAAAAACTGGAAGGAAAAAGCGGTTATTATAGCGCCAAGAGTACAAGCTGCCATCGTCCTCCAAGACCCCACCTTGGTGATGATTAAAATAAAGGCGCCGATTAAGCAAGCAAGAGTCGATGTTTCTCCAAAACTACCAAGTTTATTACCAAAGAACAAATTACCATCTGTAAAAAGCCCTGCTTGGAATTTTACATTTGCCAGTTGATAGGCATCATAGAAGTATTCAGGAGAGAGTCCAAGTCCTCCTTGTGATAGGGGCGCTGTAATAAATGATTGTAATTTTTCTATACTTAATTGTTGCAGTGACTCTGTTGAATGGCTAAGAGCAGAAAATTTTGCAAAATATGTTTCAATGACCCCTTTTAAAGCAGTTGTTTTATTCATGAATAGTCCAATTGCATCCACATGGATCCTTCTTACCGCTTCATTTGCGCTGATCTTATTTAAAATTGTAGCTTGTGTAAAACCATCTAAGCCTACTTGCTGGAGTTGTGTATTCATGATAGCAAGAGACTCTCTGATTTGCACAGGGTTTGCCCCAACCCAGATATCACCTGTCATTTTATTAGGAAAAGTAAAATATAAAAAGCATCTACAAGTGAGTGCCGGATTGAGAATATTCATCCCGGTACCACCGAATAACTCTTTACCCAGCACAATACCAACACTAATACCAACAGCTGCCATCCAATAAGGAATTGTGGGTGGTAATATTAAAGCAAACAAAATACCGGATACTAAAAACCCTTCAGAAACCTCATGTCCTCTGATACAGGCAAACAATACTTCCCAAAAACCACCAACAGCATAGGAAATAATCAAAATAGGAATAAAGGTAAGGAGCCCTTCTTTTAAAATGGGAAAGAAATGCTGTTTGGAACTTGCAAAATCAAAGTAACCATGAAGCGACTGTGATGCTTTGATATATTGCTGCATTAAACTCGCATCATAGCTGCCATAAACATAACCGGTAATACCACTGTTCCAAACAGCCATGATAGTGCAAGGCAGCAGAGCCAATACAACAAGGATCATCCACCGTTTTAAATCAACAGCATCTCGAATATGGGGGCCTTTTACCGTACGGATAGTTGGCTCTTTTAGAAACGAATCAAGCGCATTAAACAAAGGAGAAAGTTTCTTCAACACAGTATTCAATTATTTGGTTTTTAAGTGTGTATAGTGTCATAGGAAACGAAATATTGCAATTCCAAATACTAAAAACGGCAAAATCGAGTGGACCTGGTTTTGCCTATTCGAATAACCTTTTTTTGTTTAATTAACTCATTGATTCGTCTGACTGCTGTAGAACGGGAAATGGATAGTGCATGTTGAATTTGATCTAAGGTAACCTCAGGATGTATATCGAACAAAGCAAGAATTACCTCTGTGTGATCTATTAATTTTTTTTGTTTTTTTATTCTAGGAAGGATACATTTAACATAGTTTTCTCCTTCAATAATCTGTGGATCGACAAGATTTTGTGTTTCATATGAATCAAAAATAGTGATTAACCCCGATCCAATTTTCTCTATATAACCAGATTCACGAAATACTTTGCAAATCACCGGATTTCGAAGGTAGGTAATTCCTGATCTTGGATTTTTAAGATCAAGAGGGCCAGGAAATTGGCCGGGACTGAAGATTTCAATCCTATTTTCATAAATAGCAATTTTAGTAGGTGCAAGAAGATGATAATTACGATGAACGATTGCATTTAACAATGCTTCACGTATTGCAACCTGAGGAATTTCTAATATTTCAGTTCTCTTTGAAGATTGAATTTGATAAGAGCGCGAAAGGCGATTCAAAATAAAATTTTCTGCTTGATGGTATTGATTGAAGAGATCTCCTTCACAATCAATAGTAGCAAGGGCTTCGCGTCCTGAAATTCCTCGAAAATGGGAACAAATAATCATGGCTTCACTTAAAAATTTCTGAGGGTTTTTCCCAAATAATAGAATACCTGCTGTTGTTGGATAGATTTTAGAGTGTTCTTCTATAATTAAATTATACGCTTTGAGCATTGCTCTATTCGATTCAGCTTTTGCACCGCTTTTTCTGATCGAAAGAAAATATTCAAATCTTTTTAAGTCAATTTCTTCTTCATTTGCTTGATGCCTTGGCATTGTTTCGAAAGAAAGACCACTTGATTGCCACTCTAGTTCTTTAATTAATTCGGGGGTAGCTCTCAACGTGCTTCGTCCGAGGCGGATATAAGTACCTTTTTCTTTTCCTTCTGATTTGCGATAGTATGGCTTACTCATACCGGAGGAAACCTCTATTTCAAGTGTATTTTTTTCTCCAAACCTTCGAGAAAAAACGCGGGGAATAATCGGAGGATAAGTTGCATCAAAGATAGCTTTTCCCATAGAATTCAAGGCCTGTTCTAGGTCAGTAATGTTAAGACCTTCAATTTCACCACTATCGGAAACACCAATGATTAGTTTGCCTCCATTTTGGTTGCAAAATGCGATAATTGTTTTAATTATCTGATCATTTTTAGGTAATTCTCTTTTAAACTCTAAAATGGAAGACTCTGTTTCCGGGTATCTCATAACCATCCCACGCTTTTGAGTCCATTTTGAGTCAAATGATTTAAATTGGCTTATGTTAATTTGATTCATTTGAGTCATGTTGAATTAAAATGAATTAAGTTAACTTGTTTAAAATAAAAGAGTTGTGATATTTTTAGCTCAAAGGTGTAGTAAGCTGTTTGTTTCTGAAAATTACCATTCTTAAAATTTTTGTTATTTCAACACGGAAGAATTTGACTTCCTAGTTCTATAATGGAGAAGATAAGGACTGATGACAGGGATTTTTGACTTGTATAGGGATCTGAGAAATGAATTGGTCTCTTCTGTGTGAAATTTATTTTTGAAAATCTTTCGAATATCTGGCAACATAGACTATGGAATGGAATGGGATCATCTTTATGGACTTGAAAAGGTTTCGTACATTCGAAGCATCTGGATTAGGACTTGGTTGCATGGGAATGACCGGTTTTTATGGCGATGTTAACAAGCAACAGTGCATTCAAGCAATTCAGACAGCGCTTGAAAATGATGTTACCTTTTTAGATACAGCAGATAACTATGGAGTTGGGGACAATGAGTCTTTGATAGGAGCTGCCATAGCATTGTCTCGCAAGAAGGTCTGTATTGCAACTAAGGTTGGAGTTGTCCGTAAAAAGGAAAACCCACACATAGTTTCCATCAACGGGACACCACAATATATCAAACAGCAATGTGTAAACAGTTTGAAGCGATTAAGAGTTCCTGTTATTGACTTGTATTATTTGCATCATGTTGATCCAAATACACCTATTGAAGAGACTATTCATGCGATGTCGGAGCTTGTTTCTGAGGGGCTGGTGCGACACCTTGGACTTGCTGTACATCCCATCACAGCTGTGCAAGCAGAGTATTCTCTTTTCTCAAGAGAAGCAGAGAAACAGATCTTGCCTCTTTGTAAGGAACTCGGAATTGGCTTTGTAGCCTGTAGTCCGATCTGTAGAGGACTTCTTAGTGGCACAATCACCTCATTTCAAGGTCTAACGCCAGGTGATTTTCGGAAACACTTCCCTCGATTTCAAACAGAAAATCTAGTTCATAATCTTTCTATCGTCAGCGCTCTTAAGAAAGTTGCCAACGAAAAATCGTGTTCTCTTTCTCAACTTAGCTTAGCATGGGTTGTAGCTAGGGCACCTTCTATCATCCCTCTTTTTGGAACAACACAGTCTATCCATGTACTGGAAAATATAAAAAGTAAGCAGATCCATCTCACAGAGCAGGACATAGATAAAATTAACGAAATAGTATCAAGAGGGATGGTTCGTGGTGATCGACATCCTGAAATGGTAAAACAGCTTTATGATCCGTCTTGAGTTACTGCTTTAGCAGATCCATCTATCTTGAAATTTTTGTTATTTCAACACGGAAGAAGGTGACTTCCGAGCTCTTCCGAGTTGTCTTCTTCATCCCCGATATAACATGACATGCAGCTATTTTAGTGAGACGATGGTTTTAGTTCCCATTGAAATCTTTGTTTGATTCTTACACGGAAAAGAGATAGAAAGAAATAACAGTAGAAAATATTCTCATTCATTTTTGTTTTTGATACAATGCAGGTATGAAAAATTTTCAATTCTTTTTAAGAAAGAGACGTTTAGTTCTTTTTATAACTACATTTGCTCTGTTTTTTATTTTTTTATTTCGCCATAGCTTTGTCGGATATGGCACAGACGTGCTCTTAAACATTTTTTTTCCATCTAAATCTTCCGTCCATTTTACCTTTGATAAGGTGAAATGGAGAGATAAACAACTCATATTGCATGATTTTTCTGTTCATATTCAAGATACAAAAAATAGTAGTCCTATCCGTTTTTATACGGAGCAATGCTGTATTGAATTTGAATTTTCCTTCCGTCGTTTTGATATAACACCAAATATTCGTCTATTACATCCTTATATACAAGTGGAGTCCAAAGAAGACTTAAAGAATGATTTACATATCAATATTATTCCGTCTCTTATGAAGATCAGCAGACAACTGAAATTAGAGATCGACGATGGAGAAATCTGTTTTATCAAACAAGGTCAAAAAGCAAGTACCTTTTTCTCTTTTAAGCAAAGTAAAGAAAAAAATACATTTGGTACTTTTTATGTTGCGGATTCTCTTCATCAACTGATGGAGCCAAATATAGAGATTTCGATTGCTTCGTTGCATTCTGAACTATTGGCACATGTTCTTTTAAGTGATGTATCTGTTTCGTGGATAGTAGATATGTTACGCTTAAGCCCACTTGTTTCTTATGCTGATTTGCAAGGAGACGGAGTAGTAAATGGTAATGCGATGATTAGCTATTCTCCAAAAGGAGACATGAACCATTTTTCTATTAAAATGAAAGTTTCAGACCTCTTGTTGCAAAGACAAATGGAAAATTTCATTGTAAGGCTTGAACATGCTATAGTAGAAACTTCCTATCCTGCTAAAGATAAGAAGGGTAAAGATAAATGGTGGAATTGTTTTCAACTAAGCACGGAAATAGCAGGAGCAAGTGCAGTTTTTCATCAATTTTCGCTAAAAGATTTTTATGGTAAAGTACAGGTCGGATTAAAACAAGCACCATTTCTTTCTTTAAAAGGGACCATTCATAATGGAGAAGAGGAAGCTATCTTTCGGTTAAAAGGTGTTCCTTGCATTGACTGGCAACATTTGTTATCGGCAGAATTATTGCTGCGAAATAAAGAACATCTTGAAGATGAAGGGATTATTGATTTTACCATAACACAGTCAGATCAAACACAGCTTGTATGGATGGCAAATGTACATCAGGTAAATGCTTCCTTTTTACAATATATGAGTATTTTCTACCCATTGAAGAAAATAGTATGCCATGGTGGGTCAATAAATGGGTTATTAAGGGGAGAATGGGGTAAAAAAGACAATTTTTCCATTGAAGCAGACAATATGTCAGTTGCTGACATGCTTTATCGCGATAACAACTATGTGGCAAAAGCAACATCGATTCATTTAGATGGGCGGATTGTCTACGAAGAAAAAAACTTTTTTGTTCCATTTATGCAAGTCAATATCGATGAGATAATGTGTCAAAATACTGTTTTTCCTCATCTAAATATTGATTCTACACAAGTTGCTATTCATGTAATTGACAATGAATTTGTTGACTCAGAGATAAATGGCCAAATAGGGGATGCCAATGTTTATATTGCAATAGCAAATAAAGTACGCAGTCCCAAGATACAATGCATTTTAGATTCCCCTGTTTCTCTCATCTATCCCCTTTTTCATGACGCAAAGCTATTAGAGCAAATAAGCAATATGCCAGATCATGCCATCTTATCTCTCAATCTAGAAAAACTGGCAACAGATTGGAGTTGCAATGGGACAATGGAAATAGAAAAAATAGATCATCAAGTGGAGAAGATTGATTTTTCAGGTGTGATGGATGATCAAATTTTTTATCCTAGGACAGGAACATTTACTAGCCATATTAAGCAGGCACATTTTGAAGGAAAAAAAATTACAAATGCTTTTTATCAATTGCCCATCGCCATGATTGGTATGAATTTTCAGCTTTTTGGAGAAATAGATGTTAAAGGAGTAATTGATTCGAAAGGGTGCTCTATTCATTATCAAACAGATGATTTCTTATTTCATACAAAGGAAGTAGAAGTAGCAATCAAAAAAGAATATTCTCAACAAGAGATTGCAGGAGATCTTTATTTCCCATTTGATACACAGATATTTTCTGTAACGATGCCTATTTGGCAGGCAAGATGTATTTTTTATCCACAACAACTACAATTTGAGAAGATAGATGGGGATCTTTGTATTAATGGAGAAGATTTATATTTATCCAATTTAAAAGGGTTTTCTAAAGAAGGTATTGATATTTGTGGAAAAATTTATCTACATTTTCAAGGCGTAGATGCTGATTATTTTGATTTACATGTTACAAAATTTAAAGGCTTTGCAAGTCAATTTGTTGAATTTGCTTCCCATTTCCCAGAGTTCCCCAATTGGAACATAGATATCAATGGATTTATAGAAGAAACAAAAGATGGATTAAAACTCCAAACTAAACTCATTCCTTTGCAAAAAGACCCTGATTGGAAAATTTCTTTTGCATTAAAAGAGGGTATGCTTGCCTCTACTTCTGATATAGAAGTAAAAAACCTATCGTTTGACTTTGATTTTGATTCGACAATGGAAAAGGTGAGTGTCTCAGAGTTAAAAGGACAACTTGCTTGTTTAGATGAAAAAAGTAATCCCCAGAAAGTTTATATTCCGTTTTTTTCTTTTCAGCATATGCAATATCCTTTGATAGAATTTGATGTTCGTATAGAAGATGAAATCGTTGATTTATTTCGTTTTGTTGGCAAGGGATATACTCAAAGTGAAACTGGCCATATTGTCATTGAGATAGACAAAGAGCTGTCTACAATAGGTGAATCCAAATGGAGTGAACTCATATGTCACTTCTCTACTGAATGGGAATTACTCTTATCGCAAGTGAATATTGAACTCTCTTCCAATACGATTCAACAACTTAAATCTTTTTTAAATAGTTATCATCTTGTCTCTTCTAATTTACTTAAATATATACCAGTAGACACATTGCAAGTCTTGGCGCAATATGATCAACATGCAAATAAAATGGATATTCAACTAACCGCACAAGCCTTTGCACTACATGTATATAGGGATTACAGTGATCTGCATATGATGATAAAAGCGGCAGATGCTGTTTGCAGTGCAATGATACAAAAGGAGAAAAATCAACTTACACTGATCGATATGAAGGGAAATTACCAAGACTCTTATTTTATTGCCCCCATAGGTCATATTAATTGTGAATCAAAACAAATACAGATTCCACATATTGCATTTCATGGAGATATCTCCCAACTTTCAAAGCAAACGATATTTCCTTTCTATTCGCTAGAGCAAGAATATATTACGCACATCGATGGTGAAATGCAACTTGATATAAGTGGTAAATATGCATGGAAAGATCTAGAAGTATTTTCTGGTATATCATTTGTTACAAAAAATGAGATCAATCCAGGATTTGTTGTACAATCTATCGAACCTATTGGTATCCATTATTCTTCTAATAGATGGTATCTTACTGATACAAAAATATCCTGTTTTCATGATCTGTATAAAGATAGTCCTTTAATGGTTAGTGTAGAACAAATAGAGGTAGCGAATTTCTATACGATGGATTTTCATACCATCGTTGTATCTATGCCTCCTGAGTTTTACCGCTCCTTTGTACAATTTTGCGATCTGCATGAAAGCTTTTTGGATCAACAATCGATCTATCATGATTTTTTGTCCAAGAACCACTTAGAATTTTCATTTAATCTTAGTAAAGCAGAAGACAAAATTAAAATAGATGGGATTGCTAGCAAAGGATTTTACTGGATAGCCAATCGAATATGGCAAATACATGATTCTACGATTTCATATGAAAAAAACATGTTAAAAGCATCCATTGGATTATCTATTCAAGATAAAAGAATAGGAATCAATGTCGATTATCCCATATCCCATCCGATGCCCGTAGAATTAGAAATATTCGACTATAGCGCACAAGAGGAAAAAATATTAGTTACACTATTCAAAGAAAAAGATCGGTATCTTATAGAGAAAATTAAAGGGAAAATACCTGGAATTGAAATAGAATTTATCCCCAAATATCATAAATATGATCCTATTTTTGCTCTTACAGGAAAAATAGATATTGATTTTTCTAAGCTTAAAGATTTTTTTCCATCTTCCTTACAAAGTAAGTTTAAAGAGTTGGAACTTGGTAAGGGCTACGAGATCATGGGAGATATTGTCATTAATTATCATGACTGGAAAAACTCCTATTTTGAAGGAACTATTACAGGAAGAGACTTTGAGGTTATTGGATATGCAATTCGTAACTTTATGGTAAATGCAAAGATGTCGATGAATGGTATTTTCTTAAAAGATTTGAGAGTAAGCGATGAGGCTGGTGTAGTGTGGATAGATGAAGTTTCTGTGAAAAAAGAAGGGGAGCAATTAGTAATAGATATTCCTAAAGTAGAAATGAGTGATTTCCGCCCTTCTTTAATGTTTAAACGTAGTATGAAGTCTAAAAAGATAAAACCTCTTATTATTACTTATGCGTGTCTAGAAAATTTGAAAGGTCCTCTTTTGCAGCTCGAACATATCAAAGGAACTGGTTGTTTTAATTTTATTAATACCATGAAAAGAGAATTTACTATTTTGGATATTCCATTAGAACTGATCTCTCGTCTTGGTCTTGATATGAAATTATTAATACCAATAAAGGGGAGAATTGATTTTCAAATCGAGAATAAGAAAATCCTCTTAAAAGAACTGAAAGACTCAGTAAGTGAAGGGAAACGCTCTCATTTCTTCCTTTCAAAGAAACGGCCTTCTTATATTGATTTTGACGGAAATATGCAAATCGATATCAAAATGCAACAGCATGTCTTGCTGAAATTAACACAGCCTTTTACTCTGTCAATTAGAGGATCTGTATTTCAGCCACAATTTAGTTTAAAATGAGAAGACTTGTTAGACTACTATTTGATTTTCCATGTAAATGTTGCGGTAAGGAAAGAGAAAAAATAACAGGCATTATCTGCAATACCTGTCGTGATTTTTTATTAGAAGCTCTTTTAAATCCGCTGATACAAAAAACACATCGAGGCTGGATGGTATGTTTAATGCAACACGAAGGCCCTATGAATGTCTTATTGGAGGAGTTAAAACATAAACAAGACAAAGGGCTTATCAAAGCGCTAGCGTCTATCTTATTTTTATCATTAGAGAAGATTAATGCTACTTATAATGGGGTTGTATATATCATGAATGCATATCCTTTTATAGAAAAAATAGCTAGTGAGATAGCTAAGATGTATCAAACAGAATGTATCTCTTGTAAGGAACTCGAGCAAGAAAACTTATATGATAAACGATTCTTGGTAGTGACGATTCATTCACGTGAACCAGACAAGATCATTCCCACTCTCAACACCTGGAACAGTGGGTATCAAACGTTGTTTGATTGTATTGCAATAAAATAAGAATAAGTCACAATACCGATAAGGGATTAGGAAATCAGCTTTTCTTTCCCATGGCCACTTTTGGCTTGCATGCTCTAGAGAGATGAAAGCATATAGGGTCTTGAATCCAGCTTGTTCATTATTTTTTATTGATTAAATGAGGTTATTGTTTTATTTGTTAGAAATCAAAATAAGCTCAATAAAAGGGTAAAATTTTATGCAAAATCAACAACAAGCCCAAATGACGATGATGAAAAATAAGGATATGGGCATGAACATGGATAGCTGCCACACAACCATGTATGTTTTTGGGATTTTAGTGCTAGCCAGCCTCGCAGCTCAAGTCATTCTTCAGTTCAAAATATTAAAAAAACTGCGTAAAAAACAATAAAATAGCATTGATAAATTATGAATGAGAATCATCATAAGCAGGGATGTTGTTCTATTAGACCGATGTACCTTGTGTATCTATTGTTAATAGTAGGTGGTATTTATCTGATTGTCTATCATGGTGCGCACTTGTATACCATATTACCTTTTTTAATTGTCCTGTTATGCCTTTTAATGCATCTATTTCATAATAAGCATCATGGAAATAATAAGGGAAATCAAGATAAGAATAATCGATGTCATTAGTAAAAAAACACTATCGATTAAAAACTGCTCTTTTGCTTAATTCATTTCGAATTTGTTTTGCCGATTCAAACAAGATGGCGTCAATATCGAGTTTTTGAGCAGCTTGAATATTTACGGGCTTGTCATCAATAAATACAACATCTTTTGCAGGTAGTTGTAAGCAATCAAGTAACATTTGATATGCCTTTTGATCAGGTTTCGAACTGCCGATTTCACATGACAAAAGACAGGGATCAAATGGAATATAAAGACCAAAATCTCGTATTAACTTTGATTTGTATGTATCGATATTTGACAGGAGAGCAACACGAAGTTTTTTTTCTTTTAATTCATCGACTAGAGCATACATCTCTTGATTGATGCCAATAGCATTTTTCATTGATGCTCGGAAAGATATTATCCAGTTGGGCGGAAGAGAAATGTTGTTTTTTTTTGCATAAGATAACCAAAATTCTTCTTCGTTTTTCCCTTGTTTTATCGTTAATCGTTTTTCTTGATTAACTTTTTTAAATTCAGTTGTAGAGAGTTTCATAGTTTCTTGTAAAAATTTAATCAGCATCTCTTTTGTTGATTTACTTGTCATGACACCTCCAAAATCAAAGACAATTGCCTGGGGATCTGCAAAGAGAGCGCTAACTGTGCATAGACATATCAAAAAAATAATTAAATGTTTTTGCATAAGGAGCCTATTATTTAGATATCATCTGAATACAAAAAAGCCAGCTGTAGAGGCTGGCTTTTTTTTAAAAACATCTAAAAGATTATTTTTCTAGATTTTGTTTAGCCATATGAATCTGTTTTCGTAATAACTCATCTTTTTCAATCTGTTTGCGGATTTTATTCCATGAGTGCAGTAGTGTAGAATGCGTTTTTCCTCCAAAAGATGAAGCTAATTTCATCAGCGATTCATTAATTAGTTCTTTTGCAAGGTACATCGCTACCTGTCTTGGAAATGCAACATCTTTTGTGCGAGAGGTTCCTCTAAGATCACTGATTCTTACATTAAAAATAGAAGAAACACTTTTTAAAATGCTTTCCACAGAAATTTTCTTTTGTGGCACATATTGAAACATTTCACTGAGTGTTTTTTCTACAATTTCTTGCGTTACATCAATGCCCATTAATTTACAGTAAGCACTCAAACGGTTAATCGCGCCCTCTAACTGACGCACGTTATTAAAAATATGCTCTGCAATAAAGAAAGCAACAGTCTGTGGAATACGAAGACCTTTCAGTTCCGCTTTATGTTGCAAAATAGCAACTCTTGTTTCCAAATCAGGAATACCAATATTTGCTACAAGCCCCCATTCCATCCGTGCAATAAGTCTTTCTGATAATTTGAGTTGGCTAGGTGGTTTATCGCTTGTAATCACAATCTGTTTGCTTTGATTAATCAAACTCTCAAACGTATTACAAAATTCTTCTTCAAAGTTTAATCTACTTTGTAAAAATTGAATATCATCCACAAGCAGTACATCAAGAGATCGATAATATCGTTTCATCTTATCTACCGATTTGTTCCGTAGATTATCCACTAAATCATTGATGAAACTCTCTGTTGTAATGCACTGTATTTTTAGTTTTTTCTGCTTATCCTTCAGATAGTGTCCAATACCATGTAATAAGTGTGTTTTACCAAGACCTACGCCACCATGAATAAAAAGTGGATTGTAAGATTTACCAGGACGCAGTGCAACACCTAAAGCCGCAGATTTTACAAATTGATTAGATGGACCTTCAATAAAATTTTCAAATACATAAGCCTTATTTAATACAATACCATGATGAGGGAAATTAATTTCTACTATTTCTTCCTGTTGTGGCTTTGGCTGCTTTGAAGGTTGGATTTGTTCTGTAATTTGAAAATGAACACAAGGATCCCCATTTTCTTTTACCGGTAAAAACAAACTCAATTCTTTCTTATAGTTATCTAAAATGTATTCTTGAACGAATATATTAGGTACCTCTAATACAACTTCATTATCTGTCACCTGAAGTACCTTAATCGGTGCAAACCAGTTTTGGAATTCTGCAGCACTACAGTGATTTTGTATATAGTCTAAAAACTGAGACCATGTCGCATCCATTTTTTCGGCAAGCATGATAACTATTTATCCTTTATCTTTTTGGTTTTCAACATTGTTTATAAACAACCTTTCCACAACATTTTAGGGAAGAGTCATTTATGACGCAAATCTACCATTTTAAATACAAACCAGGCAACCTTTTTTAAGAGAAAAAAACAATTTTTTGGTTAACTCCTTGAGGTTAAGATCCAAAAAAAAAGAAAAAAAATCACAAAAAAATAAGGAAAAGAAAAGCAGTTATGAACAATGGGTTTGATTTGTTGATAACTGTTTAAAACTATTACTATATTTATGTGGAAAAGAAGATAACTTCGATGAGACTGCAAAATCATCAGTTAGAAATAATGTATCATGTGTAGCAGTTAATTAATGCTGTTGCAACGTTTGCTACCTGTATATTTTGATGAGAGACTAGTTTTTTTGCTTCTTGTGTTGCTATATCTTTATATCCTAATAAATACATTGCTTTGATTCTATTAATGATCGTTGGTAAATGTTCAGGATCGAATTTTAGTGCTTTTTCAAAACAATTTAGTGCATTGATATTATTACCAACTTGTAAATAAATTGCTCCGAGTGTTTGTAAATCGTAAATGCTTTGAGAATTTAACACGACAAGCGCTTCAAAAATGGATAGGGCGATATTATATTTTCCATCTTTTGCATAATTGTATCCTACAAACCGTAAATCTTCGAGTTGTGTTGTTTTCCATCCAAGAACTTGTTTCCAATCAATTTTTGCCATAATTAACCTTTTTGGTATTGTTTACGCTTTTGATTCACTTCATTTAATACCTTATCAAGATTCATCATCAGCTCGAGTAATTTTTTTAAAATTTCTGCCTCTCTTTGCGTAGTTAATAGATCTCCGATAATTAAATTCGCCTCAGCAGATACCCCAACTTGAGGAGCAGTTACTCCTTGTAGTTGATTAAAATCTATTAAGGCTTGTTGGTCCGTTTGTGCTCCAGTGGCAGTTGTGGAGCTAGGTGTATCTGATGTAGGTGGTGCCGGGTGGCTAGCATAAAATTGGGATAGCTTATCATCAATGCGCCTTAGCTGTAATTCTTGCAGTTCCTCTGTCCCTAAACTAGGAGCTACTTGATAGGTATATATTCGTTGTTGTTGAGAATCAAATCCGGGTGGTTTAGTAATACCACCCCAAGGAGCATTTCTAATATTAGTATTAAAGAGAAGATCATATTGATTATGTGAAATCGGAGTGTAGTTATCTACTTGGGCAGAAACCATCACTTTTCTAGCTTCTTCATATCCTGCCGGTTGCCCAAGTGTTTGGCGTCTTGCATAATCGAATGAAACATCAGCCCCTAAGTTGTCTACTGTTTTATAAACCATGACGAATAACTCCACTGCTTATCTATACCCTTAAATATAGAAAAATAACTTTAATATCCATGATCTTATATAAATCGTAGAGGATGAGGTGGATGTAAATATAGTGGGAATGGATGGTTCTAAACACACTATAATATATGGGTCACATCCCACCAAACTTCTTTTTTTTGAAAAAAAAGATAAAAAAACAGACTAAATTGATTAATATATAAAAAAATTTTTATCATTTTTCCACTCGTTCCCACTTTTAATAATCAAAAAAATAATGTTGGTATCTCTTTTAAAGTTAATCCAATCGGATAGCTATAACATTCGTAAAGAAAAAATTTTAAAAGAAAATATTGATGAGTTTCCACCTCTAGTGATAGGATGTGGAAATAGGTGGGAAAAAAAGGTAGCTAAGATTCATGAATGACTTCTTTTTTAGTGGATCAGTACATGCAAAGTTAGATGAGAAGAACAGAGTTGTTCTTCCACAATCAATGCGATATGGCCTTATTGAAGCTGGAAAACTAGAGTTTACTGTTTGTTTAGGATTAGGCGGTTGTTTAAGTATTTATAAACAATCAGAAATAATGAAAATAGTGAAAACATTTCAATCTAAACAACATGTGATAAAGTTTCAGAAGTTTTTCACGATGTTTTTTTCTACGCTACATACGACCACATGTGACACCATAGGAAGACTATTAATTCCTCCAACATTGAAAAAAGCTGTCGGAATTACGGAAGATATTGTGATAGCAGGGGTATTAAATAAGATCGAAATTTGGCCAAAGGCTAAATATGAGTTTGATTTACAAAATTTTCTATCCGGTGATGAACAAAATGAAATGACAAAGCTTGCACAGGAGGCTTTTTCATTAGTGAACAATGATAACCACGTACGAATACCAGATGAGGAGCTCGCGTTTGATGAATTTAAAGGACAATGATTATCCACATGAGTCTGTGCTAGTAGAAGAGATGTTAAATGCTTTTAAAGGGTCTGCCATTAATGTTTTTTTTGAAGGAACTGTAGGGGCAGGGGGACATGCACGAGCCATATTAGAGGCTCATCCAGAAATAAAAATGTATATAGGATGCGACCAAGATGAGACAGCGCTTGCAATTGCAAAGACGCGCCTTGCCGCATGGGAAGATAAACTACACCTGATACACGGTAACTTTTCTCAGCTAAATCAGTATTTAACTGAGAGAAAAATCACTGAGGTAGACGGTTTTTTTTTGATTTAGGAGTTTCATCTATGCAATTAGACAGAGAAGAAAGAGGTTTTAGTTTTCGAAAAGAAGGTCCACTTGATATGAGAATGGACCTCTCCTCGCAGTTAACAGCAGAAGATATTGTCAATTCTTGGTCAGAAAAAGAACTTGGCACTTGCATAAGAGAATATGGGGAAGAACCATTTTGGAGAAAAATTGCAAAAGCAATTGTAGAAGCAAGACGACATGGTAAAATCAAGACAACCTCGCAGCTGGCAGAAATTGTTTTAAACACAATCTCCTCTACTAAAAAAACACACCCTGCAACACTGGTGTTTCAGGCTCTTAGAATTTGTGTTAACAGAGAGCTTGAGCATTTAGAAGATGCTCTCAAACAAGCGATTTCTCTGTTATCTAAAGGTGGAAAAATTGGTGTGATCAGCTTTCATAGTTTAGAGGATAGAATTGTAAAACAAATATTCAAAGCTGCTTCAGAGCCAATCAGAGATTTACGAGGTAAAAAGATAGGGGAGCCACAATTGAGGCTTCTAACAAAAAAACCAATCATTCCTCAATTTAGAGAAATTCGAGCAAATAGAAGAGCACGAAGTGCAAAAATGCGCTTTGTAGAGAGGGTATGAAAAGAGAAATAGCAATTAAATTTTTCATCTGTTTTTTTACATTAAGTTTATGTTTGTATTCCTATTTGGAAGCACAGAACCAAATGACAAAATTAAGGCTTGAAATACCAAAACTGGCAAAAGAACTAAGAAATATCCAAGAGGAAAATTTACAATTAAAATATGAAATAGAGAGCTTTGAAAGCCCAGAGCATCTGATTGCTCTTGCAAAAAGTGATCAATATAGTCATTTAAAGTTTCCTCAG
The DNA here is from genome assembly GCA_016213235.1 of Chlamydiales bacterium. GTDB lineage: Bacteria > Chlamydiota > Chlamydiia > Chlamydiales > JACRBE01 > JACRBE01. The sequence continues at coordinate 42,100 of JACRBE010000016.1, forward strand.
ACCCAAGATGTATTAACGCTAGCTGAAGGGAAAGATTTGTGTCAGGAACCTACAGTTTTAATAAGAACAGCGGCATATCCAAATGTAGTGCTTGGAGCAAAGTGATATGCAAAAGCAAAGACGTGGCTTAATAAATAAGCATACGCGTTTGCTTATTGTTGCTCTTTGCCTTATCTTTTTCTTTTCTCTCTTAATTATTCAGTTTTTTTATTTACAGATTATACAAGAAGAAAAATGGACCAAATATGCTAAGCTGCAGCATGAAAGCATTGTTGTAGAGCCAGCAAAACGAGGTGTATTTTTCTCTAATGTAAAAATTAGAGAAAATCATCCTGAAGAGGACGTTGCTTTTGTTATTGATGTACCTAAATATCATTTGTTTATTGACCCTTTAGTAATACCTGCAGAACATAAGGAGATCGTTGCTGATAAAATTGTAGCGCTCCTTCCTACAAAATATCTTGATATCGAAAAAGTAAGAGAAGAGTGCTTTAAAAAAAGTAGATCGAGAAAAGTCACCAGCTGGATTGAAAAAGATGAAAAAGTAGAATTAGATCATTGGTGGAATAATTTTGCCAAAGCAAATAAAATTCCTACGAATGCTATCTATTATATCAAAGATTATCAACGCTCTTATCCTTTTGGGAAGTTACTAGGCCAAGTATTACATACTGTTAGGGAAGAAAAAGATCCTATTACAAATGCAGAGTACCCCACAGGGGGGCTTGAGCTTTATTTTAATCATTATCTGAAAGGGAAAGCTGGAAAAAAGATAATAGAAAGATCTCTAAAACATGTCCTGGACACAGACCATGTGATCGATACTCCAAAAGATGGTAATGATATTTATCTAACAATCAACCATCACTTGCAAGCAATTGCAGAAGAAGAAATAGAAAAAGGAGTGAATAAGGTAGGAGCGAAGGGTGGTTTTGCTGTAATGATGGACCCTTATAGTGGGGAAATCTATGCAATGGCCCAATATCCGTTCTTTGAGCCCATGAACTATAGGAAGTATTACAATGATACGGAGTTATTAGAATATACGAAAATTAAAGCCATATCAGATAGTTTTGAACCAGGATCTACATTCAAGGGATTGACTGCAGTTATTGGGCTAGTAGCAAATGATATATTAAAAAAACAACATAAGAAGCCGTTATTTGATCCAGAGGAGATGCTTCCCACCGGTGATGGTACTTTCCCTGGTAGAGGACCTTTAAAAGATACTCGATTTCATGCTTATTTAAATATGGATCTTGCGATACAAAAGTCTTCTAATATTTATGTGGCAAGATTAGCTGATAAAGTTATTAAAATGTTTGGAGAGAAATGGTATCGCAACCAACTAGTAGAGATTTTTGGTATAGGGACTGCTACTAATGTGGAGTTGCCCTATGAAAACAGTGGATTATTACCAACTCCTGGGCTAAAGTATCCAAATGGACAACTACAATGGTCTGTACCCACACCGTATTCTCTTGCTATGGGATATAACGTGATGGTTAACAGTATACAAATGCTAAGGGCTATTTCTGTACTTGCAAATGGCGGATATTTGATATCTCCTCATCTAGTAAAAAAAATCGTAGACAAAGAATTAAACAAGATAGTGTATGAAACAAAGATAAATAAGAAAAAAGTGCTTGATAAGGCGATTGTGGATCGAATAGTAAGGGCAATGAAGTTTGTAACAAAGCCAGGCGGAGGAGCTCCTTTAGCAGATATATATGGATATACAGAAGCTGGAAAAACAGGTACTGCCGAAAAAATTATTCATGGGAGCTATTCAAAAAGTATAAATTTCTCTACTTTTATAGGTTTTGCTCCAGTAACAAATCCGAGGTTCATTTTAATTGCTTGTGTAGATGAACCGGAAGTGAAATTTATTGATGGTATTGGCATGACACAGTTTGGTGGAAAATGTGCAGCACCTATTTTTAGAGAAATAGCTAGAAAAACTCTAGAGTATTTGGGAGTCCCATACGATGATCCTTTTGGTTTTCCAAAAGGAGATCCAAGGTCAGATTCAAGCAAGGCTGATTGGATAAAAGAAACAAGTGAATTGACAGATAGATACAATACATGGAATGAGCAGTGAAATTAAAAAACTTGATTAAAGATCTACCAATCATCGAAATAAGGGGTTCTCAATCTATAACCATTCATGGTATTTGCTGTAATTCTAAGCAGGTAAAGCCAGGAGACTTATTCATAGCCAAGAGGGGTAGTAGCTATGATGGATCGGAATTTATCCCCAGTGCAGTGCTAGCCGGTGCAGTAGCTGTTATAACCGATATGTATAATCCATTTTATGACAACATTGTACAAGTTGTTGTACAAGATGTAGCTGCAATAGAGCCAACATTAGCTGCTAGATTTTATAAAAATCCTTCTAAATCCTTGTTTACAATTGGTATTACGGGAACTAGTGGGAAGACAACAACGACTTATTTATGTAAACGATTAATGGAAGGACAATATGGCCTATGTGGATTGATAGGCACTATAGGCACCATTATTAATGAACATATTCTTCCAGCGACACTGACTACACCAGATGCTGTAACGCTGCAAAACCTATTATATGAGATGGTTAATAATAACTGTAAAAATGTTGTAATGGAAGTATCTTCTCATGCGCTTGATCAAAATCGGGTAAATGAAATTGATTTTGATGTATGTGTATTTACTAACTTATCACAAGACCATCTTGACTATCATCATACGATGGAACATTATGCCATAGCCAAGACAAAATTATTCGATAAACAAGTTTTTTCACTTGGTAAGAGCTTTAAGAAATATGCAGTGATTAATTTAGATGATGCCTTAGCACCATTGATGCTACAGCATTGCCACGCACAGGTACTTACTTATGGTATAGCGACTAAAGCAGATGTTACAGTAAAAGAATTAAAACTTTTTCCCACACATTCGGAATTTGTCTTATTGTATAAAGGGGAAGAGGTTTTTATTAAAACATCGCTTATCGGTAGATTTAATGTGTATAATTTGCTTGCAGCAGCAACGGTTAGCATTGCAAGAGGAATGAAGATGGCTCAAATAGGAAATATTTTATCTACTCCTATTTATATTCCGGGGAGGATGCAAGTAGTGGATAATGCTCTTGGTATTGATATTTATGTTGATTATTCTCATAAGCCGGGAGGATTAAAAAATGTGCTGGAAACAACAAGAGAAATAAAAAAAGGCAAACTGATTTTAGTATTTGGTTGTGGGGGTAATCGAGATAAGTCCAAGCGAAATATCATGATGCAAATAGCAAAAGAATATGCAGATGAGATTATTGTAACTACGGATAATCCAAGACTAGAAGATCCAAAAGAGATTATTCGTCAAATGATAGAGGGAATTAATTTGAGTAATGTATCCATTGAAATGGATCGTAAAAAAGCAATTGAACTTGCAATAATGAGGGCTCAAAAAAATGATATGATCTTAATTGCAGGCAAAGGACATGAACGGGAGCAAATCTTCCAAAATATCAGGATTGAATTTGATGATGTTTTTGTTGCAAAGCATTTATGTGAGGATCTACAACAGCGGTTATTGATTTAAAATGAGAAAATGGACGAATTTTTTTTGCACTGCTCTCCTCTTGTTATTTGTAGGGTGCTCTCATGTCTCGCAAAATGATACAATGGCAGAGTATCAGATTTCCAGGTCGAAAAAAGCAAAGACAAGTATTCCAAATCCAAAAAAACAACAATGTTCGATAGTAATTGATCCGGGTCATGGTGCTTTTGATTTTGGTACTCACTCTAAAGTGTGTTGTGAAAAAAATGCGAACCTTACTACAGCTTTGCTGTTAGAAAAATATTTGTATGAACTGGGATACCGAGTTACTCTAACGCGCTATGATGATACCTTTGTCACGCTAAAAGATAGAGCAAAATTTGCTAACATGAGCAACGCATCACTTTTTGTGAGTGTGCATTATAATGCTGCAAAAAACACCTCTGCACATGGCATAGAGGTCTATTACTATCCTGATAGCCAGGATAAAAATAGAGTAGCAAAATCAAAATGTTTAGCGCAGTATGTTCTAGCAAAAATGTTAGCAATCACAGGGGCAACTTCTAGAGGAATAAAACCAGGAAATTTTGGGGTTATTCGTGAAACCCAAATGCCTGCTATCTTGGTGGAAGGGGGATTTATTACAAATCCTAAAGAAGCAAAGTTGCTCGGAGATAGAAAATACTTGGATAAACTTGCATTTGCAATATCAGAAGGAATTGATCGATTTATAATGGAAGATAGGCTTTAATCAACAAGGAAAAGGAAGTAGTTATATGGCTTTAGCAGACATCGCAGTTATTGGACTCGCTGTAATGGGTCAGAATTTAATATTGAACATGAATGACCATGGGTTTACTGTTGTTGCTTATAATCGCACCGTCTCTAAAGTAGATGATTTTTTAAAAGGTCCTGCAAAAGGATCAAAAATTATTCCTGCTAGCTCTATCGAAGATATGATGAAGAAGTTAAAAAAGCCTAGTAAGATTATGTGCATGGTAAAAGCAGGAGATGCTGTCGATGAACTTATCCAAGAATGCCTTCCCTATTTACAGCCAGGCGATATTTTCATTGATGGTGGAAATAGCCATTACCCTGATAGTGAAAGAAGATGTAAATTTTTGAAAGAAAAAGGCGTTTTATTTATTGGTACAGGGATTTCTGGAGGAGAAGAGGGGGCAAGACATGGTCCTTCTATCATGCCAGGAGGTAATGAAGAGGCATGGACAAGTGTAAAACCTATTTTCCAGGGAATTGCAGCAAAAAGCGATGATAATCAACCTTGCTGTGACTGGGTAGGAGATGGTGGTGCTGGTCATTATGTTAAAATGGTACATAACGGCATTGAATATGGGGACATGCAAATTATTTGTGAGGCATATCATTTATTATCAAAAGTACTTAAATGCTCTAATCAGGAAATCAGTGATATTTTTGCAAAATGGAATAAAGGGAAACTAGATAGTTATCTCGTGGAGATCACAAGTGCAATTTTTAAGTATAAAGACAAAGATGGCAGCTATCTCGTCGATAAAATACTAGATACAGCAGGACAAAAAGGAACAGGGAAATGGACCGGAATTAACGCGCTTGATCTTGGTATGCCGGTGACGCTGATTGGAGAGGCTGTATTTGCAAGATGTTTATCTGCAATTAAAGAAGAGAGAGTAGCTCTTGCGAAGCATTATTCCGATCCATCGTTTACATTTGGTGGTAATAAAGAAGAGATAATTAATGCCATCCAAGATGCTCTATATGCTTCAAAAATCATTAGCTATACCCAGGGGTTTATGTTAATGAAAGCTGCTGCAAAAGAGATGCATTGGCAACTAAATTATGGCTCTATTGCGCTTATGTGGAGAGGTGGGTGTATCATTCGTTCTAAATTCTTGGGGAAAATCAAAGGGGCTTATGATAAAAATCCTATCTTGCAAAATCTTCTTTTTGATGACTTCTTCAAAGAAGAGATAAATAGCAGCGTCAAAGGATGGAGAAAAGTGGTTGCAATGGCAGCTGAGGCCGGTATTCCTGTTCCTTGTTTTGCAACATCACTATCATTCTTTGATGGAATTCGTTGCGGTAGATTACCTGCAAACCTGCTCCAGGCGCAGCGTGATTATTTTGGAGCTCATACATATGAGCGTACAGATAGACCACGTGGTGAATTTTTTCATACCAATTGGACAGGCACCGGTGGTAATGTGAGTTCTTCTTCCTATAACATATAAGTGGCCCATTCAACCGCGAAGTGCTCCCTGGTCTCTCAGGAAGCCCCTAGATCTTTAGTCTAGAGGAGGCTTCACTTGGATTCCTGGAAAGTCTTCTTCCTTGCTTGTGATCGAAGAGATTTGATAGGACTAATAATTGTAGTATTAAAAAGGTTTATAGCTGAATGACTTACAATCTGCATAGGAAGTAAGGTATTGGAAACTAGTATGATAGGCATAGATAATAAGAAATTGTTTTCCATATAAACTTGTTATTATTAGTTGTTTTATATGTTTATTATACGCTTTTTTTGATAAAAAATAAAGTAGTATTCCAGACGTTTATATGTATTTAAATATCAAACTGATATCAAAAACTAAAAGACTATTCTTCCTCTGTTTTTAATATCTCAATAAATGCAGACTGAGGGATCTGTACCTTGCCAAATTCCTTCATTTTCTTCTTCCCCTCTTTTTGCTTTTCCCACAGTTTTCTCTTACGGGTAATATCACCCCCATAGCATTTGGCTGTGACGTTTTTAGTAAGGGCAGAGATTGTCTCTCTGGCAATAACCTTCCCTCCAATGGCTGCCTGGATAGGTACTTTAAATTGCTGTCTTGGAATGACATCCAGTAGTTTTTTGCACATTATACGTCCTTTAGATTCTGCTTTAGATCTGTGCACCAGGCAAGAAAAGGCATCTACAGGCTCCTCATTTACCTTGATTTCCAGTTTAATAATATCACCCTTTTCGTAGCCGCTAGCTTCATAATCATATGAAGCATATCCCTGGGTGACTGATTTTAATTTATCATTAAAATCAGTAATGACCTCATTTAGGGGAAAGCTATAGGTAAGCATAAGTCTTGTACCATCAATAGTGTCTGTATGCAGTAAAATACCACGCTTTTCACTAGCTAAATGCATGATGGCACCAAGATATTCAGAGGGGGCTAAAATATGAGATTTTACCCATGGCTCTTCAATATATTTAATAGAGGATGGATCAGGAAAATGTGTCGGATTGTCTACCCATATTTCTTTATCGCCATTTAATAGAACCTTATACTGCACGCTTGGCGCTGTCGTAATAATAGAAAGATCAAATTCTCTTTGTAGTCTTTCAAATACGATCTCTAGATGAAGTAATCCTAAGAAACCACAGCGGAAACCTGTTCCAAGGACAAGGCTACTTTCTTGTTCTACAAATAGGGAAGAATCATTCAGTCTTAGCTTTTTAAAGGCATCTTTTAGAGCTTCAAAATCAGAAGCATCTACAGGATAAATACCTGCAAATACTACAGGAGCGATTTCTTTAAAACCATCTAGCGGTTTATCAACAGGGTGTTTTGCATCGGTAAGAGTGTCTCCAATTTTAACATCACTAGGATCTTTGATATTGGCAATAATGTACCCTACATCACCCGCTTGGAGGCAATCAACCGGTTTTTCCTGAGGACAAAAAACACCTACTTCGATGACTTCAAATTCTTTTTTTGTTGCCATGAAAGCAATAAGCGATCGCTTTTTTACTTCTCCACTCATAATTCGTACATAAGCTACACCGCCGCGATAAGTATCATAGTGACAATCAAAAACAAGTGCTTGTAGTTTATCCATATCAGGAGGTTTGGGAGAAGGAAGCATAAAGATGATCTCTTCCAATATCTCATGGATACCAATACCTGTTTTAGCAGAGCAGAGTATTGCCCTTGAAGCATTAATACCGGTTAATTCCTGGATTTGTTTCTTTACACTCTCCGGATCTGCAGCGGGAAGGTCAATTTTATTAATTACAGGGATAATTTCTAACTTTCTTTGTTTTGCAAGATGTAAATTGGCGAGTGTCTGAGCTTGTACTCCTTGCACTGCATCTACCACAAGCAGAGCGCCTTCACAAGCAGCAAGTGATCTAGATACTTCATAGGTAAAGTCGACATGTCCCGGAGTATCAATAAAATTGATCGTATATTCCATACCATCGTCTGCTTTATATTTCATGGTCACAGGGTGTGCCTTAATGGTAATGCCTCTCTCTCTTTCCAGATCCATATCATCTAAGACCTGCTCTTGCATTTCTCTTGCACTAATGGTATTCGTGCATTCGAGCAACCTATCAGAAATGGTCGATTTGCCATGATCAATATGGGCAATAATGGAGAAATTTCTAATTTTTGTAATGTCGTGGGTGTTATCCATATGTACTATATTGTAAGTTGAAGAAGATAATTTTAAAGCTTTGTCGATTAAGAAAGAATAAAAAACCTGTCATAGGCTGAAAAATAAAAAACCCTCTTATTAAAAGAGGGTTTTTATTTCTGCAAGAATACTTTAATTCTCGTTAAGATCGCGCAGGCGAGGCTGAAGCCTTCGCAGCATCGCTAGTTGGCGCTGCTGCAGCCGCATTGTTTTTCTCTTCAACAAGAGCTGTAAATCTGCGGTTTAATGCGAAAACAGATACTATCCACACACAGCAGACTACAATTACAACAGGACCGAGTATATAAGTTAAACTTGCAAGAGATACGTTTCCTCCGATAACTGCAAGCAATGTAGATTGGATTGCTGCACCACCAGATTTTCCGGCTCTTCCACCAATTACCTCTACAGCACCTTGCCCTTTTACTTTCGCTTCAGGATCAAGTGGGATGTAGGCCATTTGTTTTGTAGAGTCAAATAAGGAGTATTTAGTCCCTTTAGACAATACGTTCTGAATCTGACCAACAATCACAGCTACTAATACAACAGTTGTTCCCCAAAGAGGAGCAAATGGCGTGCTCTTTGTTCCATCCCAAACAACGAAGAAGAAGATAGAAGAGGTTGCAAGTATCATGATAGGAGTGATAATCGCAGCTTTTGCCCAGCTTAAACGTCTTAGGATGTTGTTTCCAACGATCATAAGTAAGATGGTAATAATCCCTGTCCATGTAGTAAATTGTCCCATGAACATGTTATAGTCGTTTTTATCTGGGAACGCGATCTTAATTTGGCCTTTCCAAACACCTTCTACGAGGTTGATTGTAATACCATAAGAAAGAACGAGAACCGCAATTAAACCAAGATATGGGTTTTTTAAGATATAGCGGAAGCTTTCTGCAACAGATAGCTTTGACTTCTCTTTCTTCTTTGTTTCTTGATTTGGTTGGTAAAGATTTGGATCTGTAAGAACATTTTTGTTCATCCATCTGTAGGTTACGATAATGATAGCACCAGCCACAAGTACACAAGCTATCAACATTTTTAAGTTTGCTCCAAAGGAATCAAAGCCTACTGGAAGCGTCTTCGCATATTTAGCACAAAAGATAATAGATGGACCTGCAAGAATCAAACCAATGTTTCCTAGCATTCCAAATAATCCATAGAAACGTTTCGCTTCTTGTACTTTTGTAATTTCATTAGCAAATTGCCAAAACAGCATGGATAATATAACGCTACCCCAAAGCTCAGACAAAATATAAAATATACTAAAGCCCCAGTTGCCGATAACAGGAATAAACCAGTGTAGGTTAGGGAACTTAGCTTGTAATGATTGGATAGTAGATAAGTTCATGTGTAATAGGTCAATGTTAGGGTAAATAACAAAAGCAAAAGCGCCAAAGAAAATAAGAAAGGGAACTAATGTAACATAAAATAATTTTTCTCTTGTGAAGATATTGGCGAGCTTAACAAAGACTACCATAAATAAAATGGCAGATGGAGTTACACCATATAGCTTAAGAAAGGATAGGCATTCTGCGCCACCACCAGGGGAATTTACCACCAGTGTATCCTTTGTGTCTCTTAGAATGTTATAAACAAACAAGATACACATCATCATAAGACCCATGGGCAAAAACTTTTTTAATTCATAGCCATGAATAGGCCACAAAATACCACGAAGCCCAGTGAAAGCTGAATCACCTGAAGATTTGTTAGACATAATTTAAATCCTAAAATATTAACTAAATTCAAATTGTTTCGTTTTGTATCACTTAATACAATAATAAGAAGCATTAACTCATATTTTTGCATTTTTCGCAAGAGGTTTAAGGCGTAAAAACAGCAATTAAATATTTTCTTTTAGCAAAAAAAGAAAAATATTAAATGTTTTATTATTAGAAAAATCAGAGAGGTTTTAAGAAAAAAAAAGAAGACTTTGGTTAAAAGTCTTCTTTTTTACAGTCTTTAAAAGAAACAACTTATTTTTTTAAAGATTCGTGCAAAGGATTCATTAGTAGGCTGAGATGAGAAAGAGTTGTCTCATGAGCATTTACACCTTCTACGTATCCATTCCAAAGCTCTTGATCTACAGTTCCATTACGGATGGACTGGATCAATTCTCTTTTGTATGTTGCCAAAGATTTTCTTGGACTTAGTACCGCAATCATTTCTTTATCACCAGCGAGTCTTGCAATATTAAGCAGTCTCTCTAGTTGTAGTTTTGTAAATGTAATTTGATCTCTTCTTTTTCTAGAACCTCTAGCCGCTCTTGCTTTTGGTTTAACAATAGATGGTCTTTCTGGTTTTAAAATATATCTTTCAATGAGACCAGAAAGTTCACCTGGTTGTTTCTTTCTCATTTTTCTTAATGTAAAATGGTGCATATAACCACCATTATCCATTGGTAAATATTTGCAAAGATCATTCTCTTTTCTTCCACCGACTTTTTTTATCGCTCTTGTGATAACTTCTTCGACTTCTTTTACAGTCTTTGCTTGCTTGATTTCTTTTTCACCTGCAAAGCTCATGGTCAAACCTTCCTTATTTAATTTTTAGACAAACTTTAATAATAAACTTTTTTCACTTTAAGTAATGAATCACTACTTTTTTAATTTATAGTTATTCATCGTAAGTGAGGAATGAAATTTAATTCAATACTTTTTTTTACAAAATAAAATGCTGAATAATTCATCCGTTTTATCTTTCATGACAAAATTTAATTTTTGAGCTCTGTCAATTAATTACGGAAAGTTTAATTAACCATGGCATTAATTGCAATATAGTAAAATAAATTAGTCTGAAGTTAATTATAAATTAAAAAATTTATTTTTAGAGGATTAGAGAGAAATTGGTTGAATAATTTTTTTTCTTTGTTGTTAGATAAATATAAAAAAAAGAAAAGAGGAAAGGATCATGGATCATAAATGTGGTATTGATGGTATCAAAAATATCATTGCAGTTGCTGCCGGAAAAGGTGGTGTTGGTAAATCTACAGTATCTGTGAATTTAGCAATGGTATTGAGAGATCTGGGGTATAGTGTTGGATTACTTGATGCAGATGTTTATGGTCCTTCCATCTGTAAAATGCTTGGTACTACGAAGGTGCCGTCAGAAGAGAACAATCAGATTAAGCCAGCATATGCTCAAGGCATACTACATATTTCTCTTGCTTTTTTTGAACATATACTGAAAAGCACCGTAGTAAGGGCCCCGATTGCAAATAATATTATAGAACAATTTATTCATCACACCATGTGGGGAGCACTTGACTTTCTTATTGTAGATTTTCCTCCAGGAACGGGAGATATTCAATTAACTCTCATGCAACAAATGCCTTTTAGCTTTGGCATAGCTGTTACCACGCCTCAAAGAGTTTCTATGATCGATGTAGAAAAAGCCATAAATATGTTCATTAGAATGAATGTAGAGGTAATGGGTATTATTGAAAATATGAGTTACTATGAAGCGGATAAAAAAAAATACATGCCATTTGGAGAGGGAGCAGGTGATGCCTTAAGCAAGCAGTATGGGATTGATTTACTTGCGCAAATACCGATAGATGATAAAATTTCTTATTGTTGTGATAAGGGAGAATCATTATTTGATACAAATAGTGAAACAAAAGAAATGTTTTATAATATTGCAGACAAAATAAAAAATTTTATTACACAAAAAAAACATAAGAAACATATTGAAGTAGAATGGCATTTAAATGGAAAAGCGTTTGTGATAACATATTCGGATGGAACAAGCATTGTAGGAAAGACAAAAGAGCTGCAAAGGCGCTGCCCTTGCATTCGTTGTGATGAGATAAAACCTCCGATTTTGGATGAAGTAAGTATTCTTGATGTGGACGAGGTGGGAAATTATGGATTGAGATTTTATTTTTCCAGTGGTTGCTCCAAAGGAATTTATACGTTGGATAGTTTAAAAAAATTATGAAAAAGACATTATTTCTCCTCTGTTTTTCTCTTTGTTGTTTGTTGTTTGTTGGATGCTCTAAAAAACAGACATCTTCCTTAAATGAATGGATGAAAGATGACGGAAAATTAAAAATATTATCTACAACATCCATTGTTGGTGATTTGGTGTCCATGATTGGGGGAGGAGAAATAGATCCTCTAGTTTTAATAAAAGGGGAAATTGATCCGCATAGCTATGAACTCGTAAAAGGGGATGCAGAAAAAATAGCGCGAGCAGATATCATTTTTTCTAATGGACTTGGGTTAGAGCATGGTGCATCACTCGTGTTTGCAATAACACATCATAAAAACCATCTCCCCATTGGAAACAAGTTGTTAAATTCATCCATCGTGTTAGAGGTGGATGGGCAAATTGACCCCCATGTATGGATGGATGCTTCCCTATGGAAAGAACTAGTTGATCCTATCGTAGATAAATTAACGCAGGTCTCTCCTGCAAAAAAAGATATATTTGCCCAGCGAGGGGAGATAGTAAAAAAACAACTAGAGCTATTAGACAAAGAGGTCTTAGCTACTATTCATACAATTCCAGCAGAAAAGAGGTATTTAGTAACCAGTCATGATGCATTTAATTATTTTGCAAGAAGATATCTAAAAGATGTAAATGATGGGGATCATTGGCAAGAGCGATTTTCTGCACCGGAAGGGTTAGCTCCTGATGGACAATTGAGTATAAAAAATATTGATGCGATCATACAACATTTGAAAAGATATCATATTCAGGTGCTGTTTCCCGAGTCAAATGTAAGTAAGGATTCATTAAAAAAGATATTGGAAGTAGCAAGACAAAAACATATTGATGTCAATATTGTAAAAACCCCACTTTATGGGGATACTCTTGGAGAAAAGGGATCTGGAGCAGACACATATATCCAAATGATGCAATATAACTCCCACAATATAGCAATACATTTAGCAGGTAAGCAATGACACAGGCGCTGCTCGTAGAGAATTTAACCGTTTATTATCATACTACCCCGGTAGTATGGGATGTGAGCCTTAGTATTCCTAAGCATCATTTGGTTGGCATTATTGGCCCCAATGGTGCTGGAAAATCAACATTTGTAAAAGCGTTGCTAGGCCTTGTCAAATCTACAAGTGGTAGAATACTTTTTTTTAATCAAAAAATCGATGCAGTGCGAAAAAAAGTTGCTTATATTCCTCAAAGAAATAGTGTAGATTGGCAGTTTCCTATTACAGCATTTGATGTTGTATTAATGGGATGTTATCAACGGCTTGGATGGCTAAAACTACCAAAAGCAAAAGATAAAGAAGATACTCTTGCAATGATGGATAAGCTTCAAATGAAAGAATTTGCAACTAGGCAAATTGGAGAATTGTCCGGAGGACAACAACAACGATTATTTATTGCTAGAGCTTTGATGCAACAGGCAGATATGTATTTTTTTGATGAGCCATTTACCGGTATTGATTTAACGACAGAAATTTTCTTGATTGAATTATTTAAGCAACTTGTCAAAGAAGGAAAAACTATTTTTGTTGTGCATCATGATTTAACAAAAGTAAAAAAGTTTTTTGATTGGGCTGTTTTGCTTAATACAAGACTGATTGCCTATGGCCCAATGAAAGATGTTTTTTCTATGGAAAACTTGCGAGAAACTTACGAAAATAAAGAAGAAATCTTAGAAAGAGCTCTGATGCTATCTAGTGAAAAAATGCAGGGATATTAATTGAGACTCATTGATTTTTTTATAGACCCTCTTTATCAAGTCTCTATGATAGGGTCTCTCCTTATGTGCTTTTGTACATCCGTCCTCGGAGTCATTGTTTACTTAAAAAAAAGATCACTCATTGGAGAGGTGCTCTCTCATGCAGCATATCCCGGAGTCGCTATTGCAGTCGCTTTCTTTTATTCTTTTTTAGATGAATCTTCTTTTTATTCTTATTTGACGATTTTAATGGGAGCTTTTACATGCTGTGCTACTGCATCCATTATGATCCGTTTTCTGGAAAAAGAGGGGCGCTTGTTTTCTGATACAGCTCTTTGTTTTACATTATCTGCTTTCTTGGGGTTAGGGGTGTTAATCACTTCCTTTTTACAAATAACACATCCTGTATGGGTATCTAGAATACAACTATTTTTATATGGTCAGGTAGCTACCATGACCATGATGCATTTGATCATCTATGTTATCTTTACACTGCTATTGCTTCTTGTTGTTTTATCTTTTACCTATCCATGGAAGATTATTTTATTTGATGAATTATTTGCTAAGGCTATTCATATGAGAGTAAGAGTGCATGAAAAAATCATGAATGTTCTTATCATTTTAGCAATTGTAATAGGTATTCGCGTAGCAGGTGTTGTTCTTATTTCAGGGATGTTAATAGCTCCAGCACTTGCTGCAAGGCAATTCACCTCGCGTTTACATTATATGTTTTTTTGGGCAGGTCTAGTAGGTGTAATTAGCGGCATCCTTGGTAACTACTATTCCATCGTGCTACCTATCTTATTTAACACTTCTATTACCATGCCGACTGGCCCTATGATTATTGTTTTTTCAAGCCTCATTTGTTTTATGAGTATATTATTTGCTCCAAGGCAGGGGAGAGTATTGCGTTTTTTAAAAAAAATATATTTTCATTATCAATGTGTTTATGAAAATTTACTCAAATTTTTTTGGAAAAAAGAAGATCATATTGTGGCTATTGAGGAAATTCAGCAGTGGTCCCTTCATCCCTACATCATCAACATATTATTAGTTCATCTAAGGATGAATCAACTCATTCAAAAAAAAGATAAACAACGCTACTCTCTTACAGAGAGGGGAATATGTCAGGCTCAAAAAATTATCAGGCTGCATCGGTTGTGGGAAGTATACCTATTTAAATATCTCGGATATTGTGAAAAAAAAGTACACACTAGTGCAGAAGAAATGGAGCATATCATTACACCGGAGCTTGAAAAACAATTAACAGAACTACTTAAAGATCCAAAACAAGATCCTCATAATCAACCTATTCCGAAAAATAAAGGGTGCGTATGAATCCATATTGGGGTGTCTCTTTTTTTGAGTTTTTTTATCTCTTTTTTTCTAGAGTACCGGAGTGGATCCATGGCAGGCTTGCCCATGATGAAATACAAGTCTTTTCTCTGATTTTCTTAAGCGTTTCATGTAGCATATTAGGATGTTTTTTAGTCTATAGAAAAATGAGTATGATGGTGAATTCTTTATCACATACCGTCTTGATCGGTATTGTCAGTGTTTTTTTACTTTATAAACTTATTTTTCGAGTCCATTTATATGTATTTGACCTCTCCCTTTATTGGCTCCTTATTGCAGCAATTATTACTAGTGTTATTACCTATTTTTTCACCTCTTTTCTACATGAAAGATTGCAAGTACAAGAAGATGCCAGCATAGGGCTTGTTTTTACGTT
>JACRBE010000017.1 GCA_016213235.1 Chlamydiales bacterium
AACATTTTCCCGGGCATGGAGATGTTGGAGTCGATCCTCATGAATGTTTACCTGTTGTAAACAAGTCAAAAGAGGATTTAAGCCAGGTAGAGCTTGTTCCTTTTGCTGCACTAGCTTATAAAGCAGATACGATCATGACTGCCCATATTATCATACCTGCATTAGATACTCATTATTGCGCTACCCTATCTGAAAAAATTTTAGGTCTTTTACGAAATGAGATGGGATTCAAAGGGGTTATTATTTCTGATTCTCTTGCAATGGAGGGTGTATTAAAAAATGGAGGGTCCATTGATGAAATAGCTGTTTTAGCATTTAACGCTGGATGCGATATATTGATGCTGGGTGGTAAACAGCTGATTGGCGCAAACAAAGGATTTGAACTTACCATATCTGATGTACAAAGGGTGCATCAACATTTAGTAAATGCTGTAAAAACAGGGAGCATTAAAGAAGATAGGTTAAATGAATCCGTAAAAAGGATACTGGACTTGAAAAATCAATATCATCTCTTTAATAGAGAGTCACCAGCCTTTCACGAGGAAGTAATACGATCTCCCGACCATTTAAATTTAGCTCAAAAAATAGCAACAAAAGCGCTTCGAACAAGTAAACATTGTTCGATCAGCGCAGGCGCCATGACTATAGTAGCTCCGCAGATGCTAAAGGAGGCTATAGATCAAATATCTCTACAAGGCCCGGTACTTTTTTTTAATGAGCCAAACCCTACAAAAGAAGAGGTTGATTTCATCCTGGCATCGGTAAAAGATCATGATTCTGCTGTATTTTTTTCGTATAATGCCTGGAAATTTCCTTATCAATCACTACTACTACAATCCCTGTTAGAGGCTAAAAAACAAGTGATTTTAGTTGTAACAGGAGATCCTCTAGACTCTTCACTGTTTTCAAAAGCAAACATGGTGATTACTACGTTTAGCCCATCTGTTGCATCGATTCGAGCTGCATCTACTGTGATAATAGAAGCGATAACTTCTGAGGATAAGGAATGAAATATCTATTTATGTTTTGTACTTTTTATCTAAATGCGCTTTCTTCTCTTAATATCATGCAAGAGGCAGAGCAAATAGCAGAAAAAATTTGGCAAAATGAGTGTGGTGGTACAGTAGATGGATTAACGACCTGGAATAAAGGTGAAAATTTCCCCTCTCTTGGTATTGGACACTTTATCTGGTATCCAACTGGTATAAAAGAGCCATTTGAAGAAACATTTCCCTCTCTTTTGCTTTTTTTACAAACTCAAGGGGCAGTTTTACCTACTTTTCTTAAAGAGCAAGCATCTTGTCCATGGAATACAAGAGATGAATTTTATAGCCAAATAGAAAGTATCAACATGAAACAGCTGCGGCAATTTCTTGTTGATACAAAAAAATTGCAAGCGATATTTATTGCAAATCGTTTAGAAAATATACTTCCTGACTTAGTAAAAAATCTTCTACCTGCCGAAAAGGAAAAAATCACTACTCTCTTTTATAAGCTGGCAAATCATCCCAAAGGACTATATGCCCTCATTGATTATGTAAACTTTAAAGGTAGCGGTTTATCTCCTACTGAATCTTACAAAGGGCAAGGATGGGGCCTATTGCAGGTGTTACAAAACATGCATTTATCTACTGATATCGTGCAAGATTTTGTTGTATCTGCTAAAGAGATACTAACATGGCGCACGAAAAATGCCCCTTCTGCACGGGGGGAAGATAAATGGCTGAAAGGATGGTTTAATCGTCTGGATACATATACGAAATAGAGCTTTTAAAGGAAAAAGAAATTGGAATTCACCATGGTTGTAGATTATCAGTTGCAAAATGTCAAAACAATTGGAAATGCATCTATTTTTAGAAAAACAATTGCAACCTCTTAAGTATTTTAAAATCAAAACATAGTTTTTGGCAAAATGCGTAAAGTCTTATACAAAATAACATACTAAAGGAACAAGATGGACCGTTGCGACCTTTCTCAAAAAAAATGCACTCCCTGTAGTAAAGAAACATCTCCTCTAAAAGGAGAGGAGCTAGCTCGTTTATATAAGCAGCTTACGGGGTGGCAATTAATAGAGAATCATCATTTAGAAAAAGAATACAAGTTCTCCAACTTTCAAGAGGCTCTTTCCTTTACAAACAAAGTAGGTAATATTGCAGAGCAAGAAGGGCATCATCCTGATATTCATCTCTCTTACGGCAGAGTGAAAATTCAACTCTGGACCCATAAAATTAATGGGCTTTCAGAAAACGATTTTATTTTAGCTGCTAAATGTGATGCTTTAACCATCTAACAGACAAAAAGAAGATTTACTGATCATTATGCAGCAAAAATCTCGGAGAATTTTTCCCGTTCAGTCCATAAAATCGGCTCCAACTCATAATTGGAAAGCGCTTCTATTACACTTTGAGGAATATTCTTTGTTTCATCATTTAATAATACTAACAACTTTGAACCTGTAGGACGCTCTTCCTTGGTATCTATCCATTTAAATACCAGTTCTTGTGCTTTATCTTTCTTTGGATGAGTTAAGATTTCAAGAAGTCTTTCCGGATATTTTTCAGATTTAGGAATTACAAAGTTAAACATATGATCGTATCCACTTTTACCTACAAATTTGACTCTTGGTGTATAGCGAATATTCTTAATATCTAACCATTTTGTGACATCTTCGATAAAAAGATTCGAAATATGCGAAGAAGATAGGTAGAAAAGATCATTTATAGCTAGCATCGCTTGTATAATATTATGTTTTTTTAAAGGAAAATCTATCGCAGAGGCATGCGTAATTAACTGATCATTTTTCAGAGGACATGGTATCTCTGTACCATCTGGATTTCTATGAAGGGGCCCTCCAAGATCTAGCCTTGCAAGAATTATAATATTTCTTGCTCTGTGCTGAAATGTATATCTTTTCAAAGCAATACCACCTTGATGAATATCCAGCATAAAATCTTCCGATGCACTCCTCGATTTAAGTGGAATATTCAACCTCCTTCCATGAGTAGGGAATGCATAGATGGTATCATCCACTCGACACTTGTGCATTTTTAAAAGATCATCTGCTTCTTTTTGAGTGAGAATTGTCAAAGACGTTTGATTATTTTCCGGAAAACAGTCAGCAATATCCTAAGAAGATAAAATAAACTCAAAGAAATGTCCACTTAGATTTTATTTGGCTGGGATAAGAACAACCCAACGACTACTAGTAGCTAGGGATTAAGATCTAAATTCATTACTTCCAATTTAGTTAGCATTTCATAGAAGACAAATTGCATACGGTCATCTGAAGCACTGAGTTTTTGCTTCACCTCTTTCCAATTAGTTCCACAATCTGGGAAAGCTTTTTCATATGCTTCTACATCAATCGTATCTGGATCATAATATGGGTGAAACATGGATAAAATGGCAGCTCCCTTGCCTATTGATGTCATAATGGCTGCATTTTCCCACTTTTTACATTCTTCTTTTATTTTCCCATAACGGATTAAATCATCATGCAAATAACGCGCCAGCACTCTCACTTTTTGAACACTTGAATCTGGTATAAAGCTACCTCCTCCACTTAAGAGAACATTACAAGTTCTTTCTCCTGCAGAGACTGTGACAGAATCAGAATAAAAATCTACATTGTATTGTTTTCCTGGATAGGGACATAAGGGTCCTTCTGCTATCCCTTGAAAAAGAGAAAGTGTGCTTGGTTTCACAATCAACTGACTCTTTTCTGGCGTTTCTTCGCATAGTCCCTTATATACTCGTCGACCAGATCCCCAATATGCTGAGCCACAAGTAAAATATCCTCTTCCCCCTTCTTCAAAAAAACCCTTTAAACATATTGTCTGCTCTAAAGAAAACACCTTATCTAGTCTGGTACTCTCTCCTGCAGGGATCGCAATCATTACCTCTTTTGGATCTTTTCTTTTCAGCACCTCGATCAATCTCTCTCCTGGAAAAGTTGTCACCTCCCAAGGTCTCAAGTGATGTTGTTTCCGTAGCATATTTAACTGAGTAAACATTGCGATGTTTCTCTGCACACTATCAAGATAAGGACCAAGTAAGGGATGTTGCTCATGGCCCACATAAACCAACACCTCATGGATTGGAGTTGCACATCTTCTTAACGCTGCATTCATATTTTTTTCCATAACTGAGCAATAAAAACAGCGCTCATATTTTTTAATAGATCAGAAGGAATAAACAGTATGACACCTTTTGTAAAAGCTATCTTTACATCAACAAAAGGCAATAGCCAGATAAATCCAAGCAGATAGATTACGATAAGACCAAAGCTAGTTGCTAATAGGCCTGGTATTTTCTGAGCAAGCCAGGCACTTAAATATGCTCCAAATGGGAATGCTAGCAAATAGCCACCACATGGGCCTAATATCCAAAGAGGATTCGATACTCCTCCGGGGAGTACAGGCAGTCCTATTGTAGCATATAACAGATAACAGATAACAGAAGCAAATGCCTGTTTTGGAGCTTGGGTAAGCGCTAATAGAAATACTGCAAATGTTTGCAAGGTGAATGGCACTGGTATGCAAGGAATTTGCACCAAAGCTCCAAATACGATCAGAAGGCTTCCTAGTATTGCTAAACAAATAAAAATCAGTAGATCTACAACATGCGATTTTTGAACTAAACTTTTTTCCATTTTTCCTCCATCAGGCAAACACATTAATGCTTAGAATTTAATATATTGCGCCTCATATTTTCTATTGTTTTTGCTTTTATAAAAGCAAAAACAACCTAATAATTAGGTGGAAAGAAACTAAAAAAGCTCGTTATAAATGATAGATAAATCATTTTTACCACCCAAAAAAGAGGTTGATGTTTTTATGATAAAATCGATTGTTGGTTGTAAAAGTGTAGAAAGGATTCTCTTTTATCTACTTTTGCATGATAAATGTTATGCTCACCTGCTTCATCGCATATTAAACATCCCTTTATCTCCTATTCAAAAAGGGTTGTCTCGTCTTGAAAAGGGGGAGATAATTATAGGCTTTATTGAAGGGAAAACTCGCGTCTATCAATTTAATCCCAATTATCCTCTATTGAATGAGCTACAAATGTTACTTAAAATGGGTTTTCACCATCTTCCTTTGCAAGAAAAAAAATCCTATTATTACTCACAATCAACAACCAGTGAAAATACAAAAGAAAATAGAGAATTGCTGCATGTCATTTGGAGGCAATTGAAGCAGGTTAATCGTGTATCCTGGATTGCAAAATCAAAATCTAAAAAACCTTATGGATGGGATGGAAAAGGGAATGGGGATGTTGTTATGCAAAGTAGTGAGAATCATATTATTTTTCATGAGCAAGGTAGTTGGCAGGGAGAAGATAAAACACTTCACCAATATAGTAACAGCTTTAGGTGGACACTTAGTCGAGCAAAAGGATTATTATCTCTTGAGCATTTACGTCTTGGAAAAGACAACCCTGTTTTCTTATTTCATCTAACAAAAGCACGAGGAAATTTTCTAGAATCGATGCATCCTCATATCTGTAAAGAAGATGCCTATTTTGGGAGGCTTGAATACAATGATTTGTTTTTAAAGTTACATTTTAGAACAATTGGTCCTAAAAAAAATGAAGAAATTGAGTATATTTATCTATAAGAAGGATTGTTATCTATGGACAAGTTATATCATTTAGACTTTTACGAAACGGTGCCAAGCAACTATGAAGATATCCTTTTTGAAGGTATTAATAAAGAAGCGGCTTTGGCTAAAAACATGAAACCAATCCGTACCTTTGGTGTTTTTATCAAAGATACACATGAAACAGTGGTAGGTGGAGCTAATGGTATTACCTATTATGGATGTTTGTATGTTGATATGCTGTGGATATCTGACACGTTACGGCATCATGGATATGGTACTCGTTTGATGCAAGAATCTGAAAAAATTGGTAGAGAAAGAGGCTGCTGCTTTGCAACGGTGAATACCATGGACTTCGAAGCTCTTCCCTTTTATCAAAAGCTTGGATATAACATTGAGTTTATAAGAAGTGGCTATGAAAATGACTCTAAAGTATACTTTCTTAAAAAGGCCCTGTAAAAGAGTTTAATCAAGCAAAAGATCTATTTGAAAGATCTAGGGAAGTAGATGATAATGATTAATTATGCTTTTCTAATCGGCACCTTACTCTTATCTTTATACTTTTTTTATAAGTTGAAAACGCAGAAACAGCATAAAGGCCTTAATGGATTT
Source organism: Chlamydiales bacterium (assembly GCA_016213235.1). GTDB lineage: Bacteria > Chlamydiota > Chlamydiia > Chlamydiales > JACRBE01 > JACRBE01. The sequence goes on from JACRBE010000017.1 coordinate 6,213, forward strand.
TCTGCCGGAGCTTTTTTAGTAATATTTATTTATAAAGCGGCACCTATTTGTGCCGGATTAATAAAGCCATTATTCTTCTAACTTAAAAACACTCTATACCCTTACCAGGCAATATGAAATTTACTTTTAAATCTGCAGTGATAACTGAGAGATCTCTCATTCATAAATGGCTTGAGCAAGACTACATAAAAGAGTGGATACATGGAGAAGGTCTTCAAGGAACTCTCCAGGATTTAGATGGATTTTTTCAAGGATCTTCTACTTTTCAGCACTGGGTTGCCTATGATAATAACACTCCTTTTGCATATCTGTTGACATCCCCTATTTTTTATAATCCAGATGATATCTATGCCAAGTTAGGGTTTAAAAAAAATAGCACGGCGATTTCCTTAGATATATTCATTGGTAATAAAGATTATCTTGGTAAGGGATATGCTCACATCGTGATCCAAGAGTTTTTAGTTAGTCAATTTTCTCATACAAAAGAAGTATTTATTGATCCGGAGAAAACAAATACAAAGGCAATTCACGTATATACAAAAACAGGATTTCAAATTATGGGAGAGTTTACTGCTAAATGGCATCCTACTTCTCATGTGATGATGCATCTTAATGTGAAACAATTATTAGAAAAGATGGATGAGGAATAAAAGCCATTAATAATAAAAACACAGCAGCAAATGCTGATCCAATGGCATAAAACATATAATTTTTTGATTTTCCCATCTTATTTTCTATAAATGATTTTATAGCACACGATAGGTGAATTTTTTCTTTTTGAAAACGAAAATAGTGGTACAATCTGTTACTTATGGATAACAATATCTCTTTCATTCCTATACGAAAAGATCATTTCCCGCTTTTAGCCAAATGGCTAAAAGAGACTCACGTTCATGAGTGGTGGAGTGAGAGAAAAACATATTCAATACATGATATTGAAAACAAATACTCTTCTTACACAGAAGGCTATAAAATGGAAGATGGGACAAAAAAGCCTATCCATGCATTTATTATCACTTATGCAGATCATCCTATCGGGTATATTCAGTACTATAATGCCTTTGATTTTCCTCGAGACTTTAATATCCATGCTATTTGGGATGATCCACAACAATCCTTGGCTGGTATTGATTTTTTTATTGGCGATACAGCCTATTTAGGAAAAGGCATAGGAACAAAAGTCTTAAAACTTTTTCTAAAAGAGTATGTATTTGAGCACTTTTTTGCAGCGCTTAGTGATCCAAAAAAAGCAAATGTAAAAGCAATTAAAGCTTATGAACAGGCAGGTTTTAAGCAATGCAAAGAGATCAGTTCCTGCCTTGTTATGATTGCAAAGCAAATCTATCTAGTTCCCTACTGCAAGAAATGGCCTGAGGATTTTAAAAAAGAAAAACAGAGTCTTTTGAGAGTCATAGGAAACCATGTGGTAAGCATCGAGCATATAGGAAGCACTGCTATTGAGGGATTATCTGCAAAACCTGTGATCGACATCATGATTGGCGTAAACAGTTTGGAAGAAGCAGATCAACACTCTATCTCAAAGATAGAGGAACTTGGCTACGAATATATGAAACAATATGAAAACCATGTGCCGGAAAGAAGATTTTTTCAGAAAACATCATCAGATGGGATAAGAACACATCACATCCATCTTGTAGAAATAAATAGTAATTGGTGGAAGCGCCATCTTGCCTTTCGTGATTACCTGAGAAATCACCCAGATGCTGCACGAGACTATGAAAACCTAAAAAAATCACTGGCAAAAAAGCATTGTGATTCTAATGACTATGCTATGGCTAAAACAGAATTTATTCGAAAAATAGAAGAATCTTATGAAGAAGATCAAAAAAACGTCTGATCTGTTATCATTTTTTCTTATGCAATTATTAAAGGCTTAAGGTTATGGAAACAATTGAATGGAAGGATTTTGAAAAAGTAGAGCTTATTGTTGGTACGATTATTGAGGTAGAAGACTTCCCTGAAGCAAAAAAGCCTGCCTATAAACTAAAAATTGATCTTGGATCTACTATTGGTATAAAACGATCAAGTGCTCAGATCACGAGCTTTTATTCTAAAGAATCTCTTATTGGAAAACAGGTTCTTTGCGTTGTCAATTTTAAGCCAAAACAGATAGGCCCCTTTATATCTGAGGTTTTAACGACTGGCTTTA
>JACRBE010000018.1 GCA_016213235.1 Chlamydiales bacterium
ACAAAAGGGAGCATATAAGTTATAGAAAAAGCTAAGTAGGGGAAATTTTTTAAACTGCAGTAAGATGATAGGAAAGGTCGTAAGGAAGGTAGAAAAATTAATTGCTAAAGCAGAGATAAAAAATTTATTTAGCTTCACAAACATAGGATGAGCCGGATTAGGAGATAAAAGATTTCCCAGTTTTTGTTGCATCATAGCAGATAGGGTAATGATGCCAAATGTAGCGCTATAGGTTAATTGAAACCCAAGATGATAAATATCTAAAGGATATAGGGCTAAATTAATGATAAGACCCATGCCAAGTATATTAAGAGATTTTACTTTTCCATCAAGAAATTGGGCAGTGAGTCCGCATAGAGTAGCAATCCACGCTCTTAGGATCGAAGGGGAAGTACCAAGGTAAAAAAAATATAGAGTGGTGATGCAGATCATCAGCATGGTAGACGGTAGTCTGGGTAGCCATTTTTTTATCAAAAAGGATAAAAAAAGGCAGACGATACCAAAATGAAATCCGGAAATAGCAAGTAGGTGTTGCAGCCCTAATTTTTGAAAGTAAAAAGAGAGCAGTAAATCGTTTAATTCTCCTGTAAGAAGAGCGATATATAAAGCTTTAACATGGGTATTGCTACTGCGCTCATGAATGATTTTCATTACATGTTGTTTGACATCTCTTCTTAAAGGTTTTATCCAGGAGGTGGAATGGAGTTTTTGAAAGGTTGTAGAAAGAGACTTTAGATAACACACATGATGATTTATATGGGTAATCATGGCATCACAACGATATTGATATTTGATATTAATAGGTGGTTTTTTAAGGAAATTCATAACAAACGGCGTATTTTTGATGGAGACCTCATCTTCCGTTTCAAATTCAATGATACGTCCAATGCCTTTCCATTTGGAGAGAATAGGATCATCTACTTTACAGATGCGATCAAATTCTATAGTAGCAGTCCCGGAAAGCGGTAGTGTCGATGAAAGAGTGCACATATGCATTTGTGCCAAGAAAAAACCGAGCAAGAAGCTGGTTAGAAAACAGAGAAAATAAGTCCATTTTTTTATAATAAAAAGAAGAGACAATACACAGTATGAAAGAAAAATGATAAGATAATCAGTAAATGCATAGGCAATGCCGCATGCAAATGCTATTGCATAATAGAAAATAAGATGAATCTGAAAGATGCGTTGCAATGCATGCAAAATAGTGAGCATGCATGTATACTAAGACTTTTTTCGCTCTTTTTGCAAATCATCTTCTATCGTTTTATGAATGAGTCTAGCTCCACGAATTCCTGTTATATAATGAAAGAACCATTGCAGAGTGACACTAAAACGGTTTCTAAATCCGACAAGATAAAAAATATGTAAGAATAACCAACCTACCCAGGCAATAAAACCAGAGATTTTTATTTTTCCCATAAAACCAACGGCTTTTGCTTTACCAATAGTGGCCATACTCCCTTTATCAAAATAGCGAAACGGTTTTCGTTTTTCTTGTGTGCCACCTGCTAGGAGGAGTTTGCTAATATATTTGCCTTGTTGAATAGCAACAGGAGCAATTCCCGGAAGAGGTTTTCCTTGTTTGTCGATAGCGCAAGCCGCGTCCCCAAGAACAAAAATTTCTGGGTGGTCTTTGATGCTAAGATCGGGACCTACCATTACCCTGCCAGCTTTATCCATTTCTGTATTTAATGTTTTAAGAAGAGAAGAGGCTTGGTTGCCAGCCGCCCATATGACGTTTTTAGAAGGGATAAACATCTCTCCTACTTGAACACCATCTTCCGTAATATTAGTCACCATTTTTTCTGTTATTACCTTCACTCCCATCTTTTCCAAATCTTTTTGCGCTTTTGCAGATAAACTTGGTGGATATACAGGTAAAATTCTTGGTGCTCCTTCAATTAAATAGATACGTGATTTTTCTGGTTTGATTCTTCGGAAGTTTTTAAAGAGTGTCTGATAAGCAATTTCTGCAATAGACCCCGCCATTTCTACTCCTGTAGGGCCCCCTCCAATAATGACAAAATTAAGATACTTCGAGGCTTCTACAATACTATCCATGCGCTCTGCTTTTTCAAAAGAAATAAGAATTTTTTCTCTAATTTTTAATGCATCAGATAATGTTTTTAAACCAGGGGCAATATCTTCCCATTCATTGTGTCCAAAATAAGAATGTCTGGCTCCTACTGCAAGTATTAAATAATCGTAGTCAATGGTATCCCCATTACCAAGGACTATCTGTTTTTTTTTCTTATTAATATCAATGACACTTCCCATGATGACATTAATATTATTATAGTCCTTAAAAATCTCTCTTAAAGGAGTCGCGATGTCGGCAGGAGATAATGCTGCAGTTGCTACTTGATAAAGTAGTGGTTGAAATAGATGATGGTTTTGTTTGTCTACTAAAATCACTTCTACATTTTTATTTACAAAACCAAATGCAGCATTTAGCCCTGCAAAGCCTCCTCCCACAATAACAATTCGCTCTTTTGACATGGTTTTTCCTTTTTATTAGATATAATTTTGCTTATACATAATAGGAGCTCTGCGGTAAATATATTTTTGTAGAAAGCTAGATGCTATAAGATGAGAAAAAAATTTACAAAAAGGCAATGATGTTTTCAGTTAATAATCTGATAGAAAAATATGTTCAAACACTTTCTTTAGAAATCATAGCAGGAAAAAAGGGAGCCGATAAATCTATTAAACTTCCGGAGACTGAAAGACCAGGATTGATTCTTTCCGGATATTTAAAAGGATATACGCAAAAAAGAATACTTGTGTTTGGAAAAATTGAAATGGATTATCTCAGGCATCTTCCTAAAGAAGAGCGCTATATTCGCTTAAAAAATATTCTTTCTCACAAAGTGCCTGCAATTGTTGTAACTAGAAAAATGAATCCTTTAGAAGAAATGAAAAGTATTTGTGAAGAAGAGAGCATCCCATTGTTAAAAACAACAATGCCTACAATGAATTTCATTTCTAAATTGACAGGTATATTATCAGAAGAGTGCTCTTCAACCATTTCTTGTCATGGCACGCTCGTAGAAGCATTTGGGATTGGCGTACTTATCCAAGGAGATTCTTCCGTTGGAAAAAGTGAAACGGCACTTGGCATGATTGAGAGAGGACATCGCCTTATTTCTGATGATATTGTTCTTATAAGAAAAAAGGAGAGTGCCTATTTGGAAGGAACAGGGCCTGAATTGACCCGTCACTTACTTGAAATCAGGGGGATAGGCATTATTAACGTGGCTCATTTATATGGTGCTGTTTGTATTAGTGAAAAGAAGAGAGTAGATATTATTGTTAAATTGGAAATTTGGGATGATACCCATTTTTACGATCGAATAGGATTAGAAGATAGATATGAAGAAATGCTAGGGCTAAAAATTCCTCATTATGTGATGCCGGTAAAGCCGGGGCGTGATGTGGTGCTTTTACTCGAAACAATTGTATTGAATCATCGGTTGAAAAAGATGGGATATAACTCTGCAAAAGAGTTTAATGTAAAGCTGTTAGAAACAATTTCTAAACGACAAAAACAAGTGTTAATGGAAAGTAATTTGAAAGAAGTATAGATAAAAAAAACAGTTGTTGGAATCTGTCTATATAGATTATCCTTTATTTTTGTAAATCGCAAGTATGTAAAAATGACTGAGATTAAGACTCAAACAGCCGATGAATTGGTATTAAAAGGAATACCGGTAAGCGAGGGTGTAGCATTAGGGGTCATTTATTTTTTTAAACCAAAACAAAGAAAGTTTCCCGAATTCTCTATTACAGTACATGAAGTAGATAAAGAAATAGAACGTTATCGTTCTGCCATTCGTTTATCAAGGATCGATTTACATCATCTACAAAGCTCTTTACAACAAGATGGATCTAACGAAGCCATCACGATCATTGATGCGCATATTCAAATGCTGGAAGATCCCTTTATTACAACAGAAATGGAAGAAAAGATTCGTAAGATGCTCCGTAATACGGAAACGGTTTTTCAGTCTGCACTTGCAGAATATGAAAGGCAGTTTTTACAAATTAATGATCAATTTTTTCAACAACGACTAATTGATGTAAAAGATTTATCAGAACGTATCATGGATCATTTGTCTCCTATGCAGCTAAAGGAAAAATCAAAACTTCCTTTAGAATCTATTGTATTTGCTAAAGAATTAACACCATCGAATGCTGCGCATGCTTGTTATGATTGTATCAAAGCTTTCATAACAGAAGTAGGAGGAAAGACCTCTCATGCCGGGTTAATTGCAAGAGCAAAAGGTATACCATTTGTAGCAAATATTTCTGCTGATTTGCTAGAGAAGTTTGCTTCTTCTTTAGTGATTGTAGATGGTAATGAGGGTGTTGTTATTGTAAATCCCACCTCAAAGACAATAAAAGAATATCAGTATCGATTAAAGATAGAGAAAGAAAGGTTCGATCATTTTGCAAAAAATGTTCATTTCCCATCTAAAACACAAGATAATGTTCTTGTAGATGTACTTGCTAATATTGAAAATATAAAAGATATCTCTCGACTATTTGATTATCATATTTCAGGAATCGGCCTATTAAGATCAGAATTTTTATTTCTTCAAGAAGATATAGCAGCTCTTACAGAAAAGCAGCAATTGCAATGTTATAAAGAAATGATAGTAGCAGCAAAAGAGTTGCCTGTTCATTTTAGAGTGTTTGATGTGGGAGGAGATAAAAAGCTAGCATCTTCGCTGCAAGATGAAGCAAATCCTGCATTGGGCTGCAGGTCGATTCGTTATTTATTAAAACATCCCATGATTTTAGAAACACAGCTCAGAGCTGTATTAAAAGCATCAAAAGGGAAAAATATTAAATTGCTTTTACCACTTATTAGTGATGTATATGAAATTTTTCAGGTAAAAGAAATGGTACAAAGTATAAAAAAATCACTGCATTTAGATCATCATATTCCTATTGGAGCGATGATAGAAGTGCCCTCTAGCGCTATTATGATAGATGTAATAGCAGCAGCCTGTGATTTTATTTCCATTGGCACGAATGATCTCATTCAATATACCCTTGCAGCCGATAGAATGAACCCTGCTGTTGCCGATATTTATCGAGGATGCCACCCAAGCATCGTTCGTTTATTAAAAGCTATTTGTGATGCTGCGCATAGACATTCTATTCCTGTAAGTATTTGTGGGGAAATGGCTTCTAATCCTCTTTATACTCCACTGCTGATTGGAATTGGATTTGATAGTTTATCATGTACTCCAAGATATATTCCTCTGCTCAAGCATATGATTCGTAGCCACTCTAAAGAAAGAGCATACCATCTGATGGAAGATATTTATTCTTGTTCTAGTTACAAACAAACCTATGATGTCCTTGATGAATATCATAGGCGATATGTGACGGATTATATTAACTAATCTACAAGGAAAATGGCATTGATCCTGCCGCAAGAGACTGCATAGGATTTTGTTGATCGAGTTGCTTTAAAGCATCATGAAAAGCTGCTTGTATTAAATCTTCTAGAGCTTCCACATCTTCTGGATCAACACATTCTTTAGCTATTTTTATACTTTTTACTTGCTTATCACCAGATAGTATTACTTTGACAAGACCATTACCGGCTTCTCCTGTTGCTTCGACCTTTTTTAGGTCATCTTGCATTTTGCCAAACTGTGATTCTAACATTCGTGCTTGTTTTTTCATTTTGGAAAATCCACTTCCCATATTCACTCCTTATCTGTTTGTATTAGCATTATACATATTCGTTTTTCTTGCTGCAAAGTAAAATGATATTTGTTTGAATCTATACTAGGCAAGCTATTGCCTAGTATATAGATAGTTATTAAACTCTGATTGCATCATGTTCTGTGGAAGCTGTTTGCTGTGCAATATTGTCTTGTTGAATAGCCTCTGCTTTAGCTTCTTTATCATCTTCAATTTCTTGCTGCCTAGCTTTTTTTACAGCCTCAATTTCTGCATCGATGCATTGGCAACAGAATATGCAGCAGAGAAGAGAAATCATGAAATTCCATACTTTTTTTGCAGTAGAAATGAAGCAATTGCTCTCTTTTTGATCATCTGTTACAGGAGGTGTTGTTGGATCAGAGAGGGGATCTGATGTAACTGGATCTGTTGTAGTATTTACTGTGATAATGGAAGGAGTTTGTACTTTATCATCTGGTTTTGCTATTGCGGTAGGATCTACTGGTGGAAGGGTAGTTGTTTGTAAAAGAGGATTAATAGTATCGTCGACTGAAGGAAAGATACGACTTGCTAAGGATGGTGTGGTAACTGTTGGTGCTGGAATAGATACTATTGAAGCATTCAGGCCTTGTTTGCCAGGAATGCGAATACGTAAATTTGGCCGTGTGCCTGTTTCAGGCTGGTCTGTTGCAGGCTGGCCTGTTACAGGCTGGCCTGTTACTATGCTTGTAATATCGGTTGCTGTTAATGGGGTGTTCCTCATGGATGCAGTACTAGTAGGAGAATCAAATAAATTACTTACAGTAACATGGCTTAATGCCCCACCAGGTGAGCAAGGAGTATCCTCAAGTCTAGGAGTCTTGCCGCTTGACGTTGGAGAGGGAGGTAAAGGAGGTAATTGATTAATTCTTGAATGATCCATAATAAATAACCTTTTTAATGTATTTTCAATCGAAATTATAATTATATTAAAATTAAATAACAGATTTAAATTAGTTTTTATATTTAGATTTAAATAAAGTGTTTTAATTATTAAATAAAAAAGGCAAGTTTTAAAACTTGCCTTTGAAAGTGATGTAAATTAAATTTTTAACTTACCAATTCCTGGTCTGATGGGTCTGAAACGAGATCTCGGATTCTTTCTATGATAGCAGTTAATTCGGCTGTGCGATCATCAGAAAAGCCCATATATCCAATAATAGATTCTTGCTGTATTAAGTAGTAAAGAAGCTCTTCTTTTTCATCTAATAGCCCTTGTTTTAAAGCAGTTTGGCACTTTTGTTCGGTAGCAAGCAGATCTTTTTCTATATCAGTATCTGATATTCCAAGCACATGGTTTGCTATACAACAGAATATGGAAGTAACAACAAGCCATATTTTTGCAGCCACTTTGCAGATACTGTCAACTAAGCTAGAAAAACAAGAAGACTGGTCTACTGGTACATTAGCATCATCGATTGATGGCGCTAGTAGTGGAGTATCTTTACTCTCTTGTGTAGCAGGAGAAGTATGTGGCGCACTAACAGCATCCGATGTAATGGTTGGTAGAAGGGGATTGGAGGTATTATCATCAATTGTTGAGACTGTTGGAGATGGTGTTATTGGCGGCGCACTAACATCATCCGATGTAATGGTTGGTAGAAGGGGATTGGTGGTACTATCATCAACTGTTGAGACTGTCGGAGATGGTGTTATTGGCGGAGTACTAACAAGAGGGGGTGTTGTATTATCGTTAGTAGTAATGCCAGCTCGGGGTCTTAATATTGGACCAGTTAGCTGGATACCTTTCATTGATGGGTGTTCAGGAGGAGAAACAGCCTCATCAGAACTAGATGAAACAGGTGTAATAGAGAGGAGTATAGAAGATGGAGCTACATGCCCTGCAGCGATAGAAATGCGTCGTTCTATATCATGTTTAGGAAGTGGTTCTAAAAGATCAGAAAAAGAATGACGTCTGTCAGGTGGGGTTCCTGTTTGTGTTAATAATGCTTTAGCATCCTCACTTATGTCTCTTATTTCTCTTGAGGAGAGAGCTTCTACAGAAGGTCCCTCTGTGGAAGAAGTGGTAGGATGATTTAAAGATATTCTAGTAGGATCTGTTGGGCTAGTTGTTATTGGATCGGAGGCACTAGAATCCGATGAAGAGGAAGATAGTGCTGCTGTAATAGATGGTTGCGTAGGAGAAGAGCTTGAGGTGTCAGCCATTGTTGGATCAGGTGATGGTGATTTTCTATCCTCATCAGCTGCAGAAGATCTTGTAGTTAGTTCTACTCGTGTGGCACCAGGTAGTGTTTGTGCTACTGTAGTAGAGGACTGCGCAGTTACTAACATAGCATATTGAGCTGTGGTAGTTGTCTTAGTATCTGCCTTTTGTTTTCCTCGAAAGAAAGAAAAAGATCTGCTTTTTTTACCAAGAGTAGCAGTAGTTGTACTGCTAGATGGCGCTGAGGAATCTGTAGTAGATTGTATTGATGAATTACTGGTTTTTGATCCGAACACGTTTTTGAACATAAAAAACCTCTTGTTATTTGATAAAGAAAGTATAAATGAAAGGAGATTAAATTCAACCTAAACTAGGTAATGCTAGCAAAAGTAAAACAACTACAATACCATATTAATGGTTCTTTTTGTTGCAGTTGTTTTTATTTATTTTGTAATTTAAATTTTAAATAATTGGACTTGTATGCCAAACAGAGTTCTTCCCATAAGGAAAGCGGAGTTCTTCTTCACTATATAAAAAAATGATTACCGGGCCGTCTGGTGTAGTATAAAGGAATGTTTGTACATTATGACATCTACTACGTCGTATTTGTAATCTTGTGAAGTACTTCCTAGTTTTCCGGGAAGCTGCTAAGTCTTTAGCTTATCGGAGGCTTCACTCTTTTTCTGTTTGATTAAAGTTGCACATACAACAGAAAATACAATAGAAGATTGCAGTAAAAAAATCACAGATTTGTTGCATGATACCA
>JACRBE010000019.1 GCA_016213235.1 Chlamydiales bacterium
CTCCAGATTAGCGCCGCTCAAACCGAAATTCAAAAAACTCAAGAACAGTTAGTAATGGTTGGTCTGGATATTGAAAAAGCGCATATTACCCTGGATGAACATGGGTTTATCCCTGTAAACCCTTTGTTTCAAACAGCTATGTCACATATTTATGCGGTAGGTGATGTAATAGGACAACCAGCGCTTGCTGCAACCAGCATGGAGCAGGGTAGACTTGCTGCAAGACATGCATTTGGTGAGGAAACACATCACTTTCCTAAACAATTTCCTATAGGGATTTATACAATACCAGAAATTTCTTCTTGTGGATATACAGAAGAACAATTGAAAGAAATAGGTTTTAAGTATGAAATAGGTAGAGCCTATTATTATGAAATTGCACGAAACCAAATCTCAGGAAATGATCCTGGGCTCTTTAAAATTTTGTTTCATGCTGATACATTAGAAATTCTAGGAGTCCAAATTATTGGGCGGGGAGCAACAGAAGTAATCCATATCGGACAAGTAGCGATGACATTTAATGCCAAAATAGATTATTTTATTGATCAGGTGTTTAATTATCCTACATATGCTGAAGGTTACAGAATTGCTGCGCTCAATGGGCTTAACAAAATCAAACGTAAAAGATAGGACAAACATGGCCATTTACAATATTTTTGATTACACAGAGTTATCATCGCAAGATAAATTGCAGCAACCAGATCTGTTTGCTGACAATTATGATGATTTTCTCAAACAGGAGGGTAAAGATGTTGTAAATAAAGAGAGCAAAGGCAGAATTTTTTCTGCTCTTGCTGCAAGGTTCTTTTTTGCACTTTTATTGCTTGCAGATCTTGTTTGGTCTGTCTATTGCATTTGCCTCATTGCCATCAAAATACTGCTGTGTACGATAACAGTATGTAAAATCAATCGCTTATTAGATAGCTTTTTAGTTACATGGCTCTCTTTTAAACGATCGCTAGTTTGTGGTGTTGCATTATTTGTTGCGATTTTTGCCCCAGCGCTTGGCATCATGTTTTCTTGTATGTATTTTCTTATGTATGATAAAACCGGGGTAGATGAAGTAGTCCCAGCATCATTAAGAGATCAATTTAAAGACTTTTTACCATCGGAGTGGTTTTAGTTATTATCATCTAATTTATTCTTCGTAGTTAATTGATATACCTGTGTCGATGTTTCTGGCACGGAGATAAATTCTTCTTGTTTTTGTGGTTTGCGATAGGAAGCAGGAAGAAAACCTGTACCAATAAGTATCGTAGACATAGCGCCGAAATAGAGCATCAGGCCATTTGGTCCAAATGCATCCATGCAGGAAGAGGCAATAACTGGCCCTGCAATACATCCTATTCCATATACAATTAAGCAAGATGCTGCGATGGCTGTAATTCCTGCATTAGAAAAGAAATCACAACAGTAAGTAATGCTAAGAGGATAAAGGGTAAAAGCAAATCCTCCATATAAAATGAAAAATAAGAGAAGTACGGGAAAAGGATAGTGGTTACTGAATAAAATAGCGATAGAGGCAAGCAATAAGCCAACCGTAGTCAGCATGATCACTTTTCTTCGATCGATGGTATCCGATAGATGACCAAGAGGAGATTGTAGCAATAGACTACCCAATATGGTGAATCCCATGATTTGAGAAATTTGTAATATACTCATCTGTTGCATTTTTCCATAAATAGGGGCAAGAGCATAAAATGAGCTTAAAATAAATCCGGCAATCAAACATCCCACAAAGCCAAGCGGACTTTTTTTCAAGAGATAGCCTGGACTGACCTTTTGTGTTTCTGTAATAGTAGGATAACTTGCTTTCATTAAGCAAACAGGTAGTAACGATAGACTACTTAATACAGCAGTAAGAACGAAAGCCCCAATACCTTCGATTTGGATAAAGTTAAGTAAAAATTGACCAGATCCTTGTGCCCCATAAAGAGCTATCATATAAATAGAGAGAACTTTTCCACGAGTATTAGGTGCAGATGCGAGTAATAGCCAGCTCTCTATTACAATAAATAATCCAGCAAAAGCCGATCCTACAAGAAAGCGGAAAATAAACCATGTAATCATCGAATCAGCTAATCCCTGTACTAATATGATGCAGGTTGTAAGAGACGCAAAAATAGAAAAGGCCCTAATGTGACCTACTCGTTTAATAATATGTTCCATATAGAAACTACCAACCATCATCCCTCCATAATAGGCAGAGTAAATCAAACCTGCTATAAGAGTAGAGCCTCCCTCTTCATTGATTCTGACGCTAAGAAAGGTATTAAAATAACCATTACCAATAATGATAATAATTAATGATAGGATGGGGGAAATCAAGTTTCTAATAAAACTAAACATAAATTAAAAATCCCTTTGAGAATATAAAGATTCGGTAAAAGCTCATCCTAGAAAATTAAAAGATATTTTGCAATTTGTCGTCAAAATATAGTTGTAAAACATTGATTAATAGTCAATTAAAATTGTA